>CADCOU010000356.1 GCA_902803155.1 uncultured Lachnospiraceae bacterium
GCGATCCGCATCTCCACATCCTGTGAAGTATACTTCGCTTCGCCGTCACAGTGCACCCAGAGCGGCTTCTCTGTCTTTATGCGGATCGATGTCCTTCTTGCCTGTTTTACACGTTCCTTGTACTTTACATGGCGTCCCTTCAGGGCCAGCGGGAAGAAATGGAAGAATTCGGGAATGGACAGGTCATGAACGATGCAGTAGTCCAGTTTTCCGTCGTCATCGCGCGCTTCCGGGCACAGCATGAATCCCCCGCCCTCGAATCGGTGGTTCATGGCCGCAGAAAATACAAATTTGTCCAGTTTTTCAACCTTTGCCTTCTCGTCTCCGCGCGGTGCGTATGTCAGTTCCGCAGGGGTGCTCTTCCACAGGAAAATGAGTTTGATCGCCTCAAAGATATAGATCAGTTTCCCGAGCCTCAGCTTATTCAGCATGCGCTTCATGGGCGCTTTATCCGCCATCTCACAGCACTCCGCATCGAAGCCGACGCCTGAACTGACTATGAAACGCATCGTCCTGCCTTTGTCATGGAGGATGGTCTCTCCGACGTCGGCCTGCCGGAATGTTCTTTCCTGACGGATGCGTCCTACGATCTCCGGCAGCATGTCCGTCAGATCCAGACCCTTCGCAAGATCGTTCCCGGAACCCGCGGGAATGAGTCCGATACGGGTATGTTCAAAATCCCTCACCCCGTTCATCACGTCATTCATCGTGCCGTCGCCCCCGACGATGGCCAGATTCACGAACCCGTTCTCCGGTATCGCAGAGGGATCCGTCAGGGAAGCGACGATCTCGCTGATCCCCTTCTCCCTGGATGAGTAATGAATCTCATAATTCGCGTTGGCAAACAGCGGCAGCACAGAGCGCCTGAAATATTTCACCGTCCTGCCGGCAGCGCCCGCAGGGTTGACGATAATGTGTATCATGTCACTCTCCCGAAAAACTTTTTTTCTTTACACAGCACATCCGCCGGGCATACGTACCCGGCGGACTGTGACCCGGCAGCGTGCCGGGAAAAATGCTATCAGAATTTGAACAGTGTTCCCAGGATGCTTCTTCCGAGCTGTGCACCGAGGTTTCCGCCGACAGTCTTTCCGAAGGTTCCTCCGAATGTCTTGCCGATGGTCTTGCCGATCTCTCTTCCGACGGTACCGGAAACGGTCTTGGCGACGCGTCCGACTTCGGTCTTCTTCTTCTGAGCCTCTCTCGCTGCTTCTCTCTCCGCAGCTGCCTGCTGTCTGGCTGCCTCTTTCTCCTCGGCTGCCTGCTGCTTCGCTGCTTCTCTCTCTGCAACTGCCTGCTGCTTCGCTGCTTCCTTGTCCGCGATCTCCTGTGCCTTCAGAGCCTCCTTCTCT
The DNA here is from genome assembly GCA_902803155.1 of uncultured Lachnospiraceae bacterium. Taxonomy (GTDB): domain Bacteria; phylum Bacillota; class Clostridia; order Lachnospirales; family Lachnospiraceae; genus Porcincola. The sequence continues at coordinate 1,353 of CADCOU010000356.1, forward strand.
TCTGCCTCTTTCTGTGCGGCAGCCTGTGCCTCCAGGCCCATCCTCTGCAGGAACTCATACGCACTGTCGCGGTCGACCGCTGTCGCATAGCGTGCATACAGCAGGCTTCCCTGGATCAGGGAGTCGCGAAGCGAATCGTCGCACGCACCGTTGAAGGACTGCGGCGGCAGGATGTAGCAGCGCTCAACCATACTCGGAACGCCAGAAGCGTCGAGCGTGGAGATGATCGCTTCACCGGTCGCAAGGTTCTGGATCACTTCCGCGGTATCGAACTCGGGGTTGGAACGGTAGGTGTCTGCGGCTGCCTTGACCTGACGCAGCTCATTCGGGGAATAAGCGTGCAGCGCATGCTGGATCTTGTTGCCGAGCTGGCTCATGACGCCGTCCGGGATATCGCCCGGGTTCTGGGTCACGAAGAAGATGCCCACGCCCTTGGAGCGGATCAGTTTCACGGTCTGCTCGATCCTGGAGAGCAGGTCCTTGGAAGCATGATCGAACAGCATATGCGCCTCATCGAAGAAGAATACCATCTTCGGCTTGATGCCGTCTCCGACTTCAGGAAGCATCTCATAGAGCTCGGACAGCATCCACAGAAGGAACGTTGAATACATATCCGGGTTCAGGATCAGCTTGCGGCAGTCCAGGATGGAGATCATGCCCTGTCCGTTCTCCTGCTGCAGCATGTCGGTGATGTTCAGTGCCGGCTCGCCGAAGAACTGGTCTGCGCCCTGGCTCTCCAGGGACACGATCGCGCGGGTGATCGCAGCAATCGAAGCCGGAGCGATGTTGCCGTACGTCGGAGCGAATTCCTTCGAATTCTCATCCACGTAGTTGAGCATCGCCTTCAGGTCCTTGGTATCGATCAGGAGCATCCCGTTATCGTCCGCGATCTTGAACACCACGCTCAGGATATCCGTCTGAAGCTCGTTGATGCCGAGCACTCTGGAAAGGAGAAGCGGTCCCATCTCGGAGATGGTCGTGCGCAGCGGCATGCCCTTCTCACCGTATACATCCCAGAAGGAAACCGGATATTTCCGGTATGCGAATCCGTCTGCGGCGAGATTCATGGAATTGACTCTTTCCGTCACATGCTCCTCATCCGTGCCTTCCTGCGCAAGGGAGCCGAGGTCGCCCTTGATGTCAGCCAGGAATACCGGGACGCCGGCATCCGAGAATGATTCGGCCAGCACCTTCAGGCTGACTGTCTTACCTGTACCGGTAGCACCGGCGATCATACCGTGGCGGTTCGCCATTGCCGGATCCAGGAAGATCTCGTTCACTCCGCTTTTTCCGATCAGTATCTTTCCATCTTTTAACATAGTGGTCTGCTCCTTCCTCATCATCCTTATTGCGGGAAATCATCCCATACACTGCA
>CADCOU010000357.1 GCA_902803155.1 uncultured Lachnospiraceae bacterium
AGACCGTGATATCTACAAGGGGCTGACGTTCTGGTCTCCCAATATCAACATCTTCCGCGACCCCCGATGGGGAAGGGGGCAGGAGACCTATGGAGAAGACCCGTATCTGACCGGAACTCTGGGCTGCGCTTTTGTAAAAGGTCTGCAGGGTGACGGCGAATACATGAAAGCCGCCGCGTGTGCAAAACATTTTGCAGTGCATTCCGGTCCGGAGGCGATCCGCCACAGTTTCGATGCGAAGGCGTCCAAAAAGGACATGGCGGAGACATATCTGCCTGCGTTCCGACGTCTTGTACAGGAAGCAGGTGTGGAGTCCGTCATGGGCTGTTACAACCGCGTCAACGGCGAGCCCGCATGCGGAAGCAAAACGCTTCTGGAAGACATTCTGCGCGGAACGTGGAAGTTTCAGGGGCATGTGGTGTCAGACTGCTGGGCGGTCCGGGATTTCCATGAAAACCATCATGTCACCGAAGATGCGCCGCACAGTGCAGCCCTGGCGATCAACAACGGATGTGACCTCAACTGCGGGGACACCTATCAGGTTCTTCCGGAAGCCTACGCACAGGGGCTGATCAGTGAGGAGAGGATCACCGAAGCGGCGGTCCGCCTCTTTACGACACGGTATCTGCTGGGCCTGTTCGACGAGACGGAATACGATGATATCCCGTATGAAGTGGTAGAATGCGCAGATCATCTTCGCCTGGCGGAGAGGGCTGCAGAAGAGTCGATCGTTCTTCTGAAGAATGACGGTGTGCTCCCGCTCGATCTTGGCAGTATCCGGAAGATCGGCGTCGTTGGCCCGAATGCGGACTCGAGGGCGGCTCTGATTGGAAACTATCACGGTACCAGCTCGGAGTATATTACCGTATTGGAAGGCATCCGCAGGATAGCGCCGGAGAATGTACGCATCCTGTATTCGGAAGGCTGTGCCATCAATTCCGATCGTGTGGAGCATCTGGCTTATGAGAACGATCGTCTGAGCGAGGCGATGATCGTGACATCCGAATCGGATGTGACGGTCGTGGTGGTCGGACTGAATGAGACGCTGGAAGGAGAAGAAGGAGACACCGGAAACAGCGCGGCATCCGGAGACAAAGCGGATCTGTCGCTGCCGGCATCCCAGGAAGCGCTTCTTCACGCAGTTGCCCAGACCGCAAAGGCAGAAGGAAAGAAGACCGTGCTCTGCCTGATGGCTGGAAGCGATATGGATCTCTCCTACGCACAGGAGAACTTCGACGCAGTCCTGATGCTCTGGTATCCCGGAGCGCGCGGAGGGCTTGCAGCAGCCAGGATCCTCACCGGGGAAGTATCACCATCCGGGAAGCTGAACGTGACTTTCTATGATCCGGCCAGACCGCTTCCGGAATTCACGGACTATTCCATGACAGACCGGACCTACCGGTATCTCGGAGGGAAACCGCAGTATCCGTTTGGATACGGGCTGACATACGGAGACGTCAGGGTACGCAGTGCAGAACTGATCCGTTCGGAAGACGAAGGGGACAGGATCCGCGTGACCTTCGAGAATGTATCCGGAACGGATACGAAAGATGTGATCCAGGTGTATGTAGACCCGGCGGATTCACCGTACCGGACACCGAACCCGAGACTGTGCGGATTCAGGAAAGTGACATCTCCCGCCGGAAAGACCGGAGAGTGCGAGATCAGACTGGATGAAGAGACCTTCCGGGTCGTCGACGAAGAAGGCAGGAGAGTCTCCGGAGGAGAACATTTCATCCTCTATGCCGGAACTTCCATGCCGGATGAGAAGAGCGCTGAGCTGACCGGGAAAGAAGTGCTCCGCCTGGATGTGACGGTATCCTCCTGAGCAGATCCTGATCCGGACCAAAGATGCAAAACAGATGTGAAAAATCACAGTTTCGTTAGCTGTTTTCGTGAATCATTAGTTGAAAATTCCCACCCCGTTGCTATAATGTAACTGGGTGGGATGTTATTTTCATCAGATGACGGGAGTTCATCCTGAAATCTGGAAATGTAGGGGTGCAGCAATTATTGTGAGTTCCACCTACGGTCCGGCGAGGGACGCAAAGTCCCCGCCGGATTTCTTTGCGCGTAACTGTCACATGGCTCGCAGCGTTTACACAGAGCCTTTCTTCCTCAGGATGTTGGAAACAATGATAGCGCAGGAAGCGTCGCCTGTGATGTTCAGGGTCGTACGGCCCATGTCAAAGAGCCTGTCAACGCCTGCGACCAGAGCGATACCGTCAACCGGAAGACCGACAGAAGCCAGGACCATAGCCAGCATGATCATGCCTGCTCCGGGAACACCGGCTGTACCTACGGACGCAAGCGTCGCGGTAAGGACGATGGTGAGCATCTGCGGGAGGGTCAGGTTGATACCGTAGCAGGATGCGATAAAGATTGCGCATACGCCCTGATAGATCGCAGTACCGTCCATGTTGATGGTAGCACCGAGCGGGAGCACGAAACTGGAGACTTCTTTGGAAGCGCCGAGCTTCTGGGAGCATTCGATGTTCAGCGGAAGCGTTCCGACGGAGGATGCGCTGGAGAACGCGAACATGATAGCCGGAAGCATGCCCTTGAAGAAAGCGATCGGACTCAGTCCGCCCATGGTCGAGATCGTGATGGAGTATACGATGACTGCATGGAGGATGTAGCAGAGGTAGGCAACCAGCAGGACCTTGGCAAGAGAGCCGATGACTGCCGGGCCGTTGGCTGCGATGACCGGGGTCAGGAGACAGAACACACCGATGGGAGAGAGGCTGAGGATCATCTCCATGACCTTCATGAAGATGTCATTCCAGCGGCCGATCCCTTCCACGGCCTTTGTTACTTTTTCACCGAGCAGGATAATCGCAAAGCCGATCAGGATAGCCATGACGATGACCTGCAGCATATTTGCCTCAGAGATCGGCACGATGAAGTTGGACGGGAAGATATTTACAAAAGTATCCATCAGGGAGGTGGACTGTGTCACCTCATAGGACAGACTGGTGGTCTCCAGGGCCGGGAAGGTTCCCTTGAAGAGGTTGGCTACGATCAGGCCGATCGTGATCGCCACTGCGGTGGTGCAGAAGTAATAGACTACCGTGATGCCTCCGATCGCACCGACTTTCTTAATGTCTTTCATGGAGACGACGCCTGCCATGATGGAGAACAGGACAATCGGCCCGACGATGAATTTTACAAGATTCAGGAAAATAGTACCAAACGGTTTGATATAGGTTGCCGCAAGGTCTGCGTGATTCTGCAGGGCGAGTCCTGCGATGATAGCCAGTATAAGGGCTATAAAGATCTTGACCGCCAGTGACATTTTTTTCTTTTCTTGCATGGATCTGGAACCTCCTCTTGATGGATATGCCATGTCAGAGACATGTTACGGATTGAAAAAAACAGCAGGTAATCTGTATTGTGAAAAAATTACCAAAACACATTGCTACTATACCGTAAAAATGTAAAAAATGCAACACTACCGGCGGTTGGAACGGACCCAGATCTTCTGTTCTTCCGCGGCGCGGATCAGATCGTCCCTGAAGTCCGGATGAGCGATGGATATGATCGCTTCCGCCCGCTCCCACGTGGACCGTCCTTCCAGATTGATCGCTCCGTATTCCGTTACGATAAAGTAGACCTGGGACCGTGGAGAGGTTACGATCTCTCCGTTAAAGAGCGGCAGCACATTGGAATGCAGCCGGCCCTGTTTATCCGTATAAGTGGAAGGCAGGCACAGGAACGCTTTGCCACCCTTGGATGTGGAAGCTCCGTTCAGGAAGTCCAGCTGGCCTCCGGTTCCGCTGATCTGGCGCGTTCCGGAACTCTCGGACGAGACCTGCCCGTACAGGTCCACACTGATGCAGCCGTTGATGGAGATCATATCGTCGATCCTTCCGATGACGGAAGGATCATTGACAAATTCCAGA
>CADCOU010000358.1 GCA_902803155.1 uncultured Lachnospiraceae bacterium
ATATTTGAGTGCTAAACCACAATGCTCATAATAGCAGAAAAACAGAATTATGCAACCCCTGCGGAATAGCATAATTCTGTTGACGGTTTTAAAAATCTCTTTTTTTCTCGTTTTTACTCTTTTTTTCTCGCTTTTTGAAAATTCTGTGTCCTTCCGGTCACTTCCTTTTCTGCTTCCGGATCTCACCGAGCTGGTCATATACAGCATCATTCAGAATCTTGATATATGTCCCCTTCATGCCGGAACTCTTTGATTCGATCACACCTGCACTCTCGAATTTTCTCAGGGCATTCACGATAACGGAACGGGTGATCCCTACGCGGTCTGCGATACGGCTTGCCACCAGCACGCCTTCCTGTCCGTCCAGTTCCTCGAAGATATGGATAATCGCTTCCAGTTCGGAATAACTCAGCGTACTGATCGCACTTCTGACAACCTGGATCTTCCTGTTCTCCTCTTCATTCTCCTCACTCTGCGAGCGCATCATCTCCAGTCCGACGACCGTCGTCCCATATTCGGAGAGGATGATATCATCGATCTCATAAGCCCGGTCAAGCCTGTACATGAAGACCGTTCCGAGCCGCTCGCCCGCGATCTCGATCGGATTCACGATTGCCTGATACTTTCTGATGCTCTCGTCCGTGAAGCCAAGCGTCTCAAGATTGACATTTTCCTTGGTGGACAAAATGGACAGGAACCGCTCATTGAGCATCGGGTCTATAAAATTCCCGACCCTGTCCACGATCATCTCTTCCAGTCCTGTGACCTGATCTGCCTCGCTGATCCCAAGTACCTTGCCCTTGCGGCTGATCACGAGAACATTCGAATCCAGTATTTCTGTCAGGATGCTGCAGATGTCATTGAACACGACCTTGCTTGAATTGTTGTTGTGAAGAAGCTGACCGATCTTGCGGGTTTTATCTAAGAGCTGAACACTCATTATGCACCTCCTGCATCTTGTGTACCCGTTGAAGATGTCTGTTGATGCATCTTACCATATAGAATTGTAGAATACTATCCAACAATTTCACACAATTTTAAACAAGTTTCGTGCTGTTTTGAGACGATTGTCCCAATAGTAATCAGGATTGGGCACTGATGTTCATGGAATGACCGCAGGTTCCGTTCTGACAGACCAGTTTTGTCCCTCGTTCCGCCATCCAGCTTCCACATTTCGGACACTTAACCTCACTTGGTCTGGACCAGGAGATGAAACCGCATTCCGGATTCTCGCAGCCGAAGAACCTCCTTCCCTTCTTGGAGCGGCGGATCACCACATCGCCGCCGCACTTCGGACATTTTACGCCCGCCTTCTCAAAGAACGGCATGGTATTGTGGCATTCCGGGAATCCCGGACAGGCAAGGAACTTGCCGTGCGGACCATACTTGATGACCATATTTCTGCCGCACTTGTCGCAGACAATATCCGTCTCCTCATCGGCGATCTTCACCTTGCCAAGACTCTCTTCCGCAGCTCTGACCTCACGGTCAAGGTCCGGATAGAAATTCCGCACGATGCTCTTCCATTCCATCTTTCCCTCTGCGACCATATCCAGAAGTGTTTCCATGTTCGCGGTGAACGCGACATCGTCGACTTCCGGGAAAGAAGCCTTCATGATTGAATTGACCGCCTCTCCGAGTTCTGTCACATAGAGACTGCGGGATTCTTTCGTAATATAATGGCGCGCAAGCAGGGTGGAGATCGTCGGCGCGTACGTAGACGGGCGGCCGATCCCTTTCTCCTCCAGCGTATGTACCAGGGAAGCTTCCGTGAAATGCGCGGGAGGCTGTGTGAAGCGCTGCTGTTTTTCCGCGCCTTCGAAAATGAGAGTCTCCCCTTCTTTCAGTCCGCTCAGAGCTCCGTTCTTCTTTTCTTCAGAATTGTCCGGTTCCCGATACACGGTCTGATAACCTTCAAAAAGTACCCTGGCAGCCCCGGCCGTAAACACATATTCCCTGTCGGAGGACGCTGTGACACGGATCTGCAGATTCTCATATCTGGAAGACGCCATACGGCTTCCCACGAAACGCTTCCATATGAGTTCATAGAGACGGAACTGTTCCCTGGTCAGGGCTCCCTTCACGGAAGCCGGCGTCCGGCGGATATCTGACGGACGGATTGCTTCGTGTGCATCCTGTATACGTCCCACGCCTGCCTGGCCTGCAGTTTCCGGTGCCTGCTGCGCATTCGACCTTCCGGAACCAGCCTTCAGGGCATCGCCGAGATATTCACTGCCGTATTCTGATCCGATAAAAGCGGCAGCAGACGCATTTGCCTCATCTGAGATTCTGGTGGAATCAGTCCTGAGATATGTAATCAGGCCGACTGTTCCCTCTCCCTTGATGTCAACACCTTCGTAGAGCTGCTGGGCGATGCGCATGGTCTTCTGTGTTCCGAAATTCAGGACACGGGAAGCCTCCTGCTGCATGGTACTGGTAGTAAACGGAAGCGGTGCTTTGCGGATACGTTCACTCTTTTTAACGGATGATACCATGAAGGATGCATTTTCCAGCGCAGAACAGATCTGTTCCGTCGTCTCTCCGTCTTCCAGGGTCACTTTCCTGGAACCAATCCCGTAAAACTGCGCAGAGATCGCCTTCTTTGCCCCTTCCTGCCTCAGAGACACTTCCAGGTTCCAGTACTCCTCCGGGACAAACGCGCTGATCTCCGCCTCGCGGTCGGCTATGATCCGAAGCGCCACAGACTGGACACGTCCGGCACTCAGTCCTCTCTTAATCTTATTCCAGAGCAGCGGACTGATCCGGTATCCGACCATACGGTCAAGGATACGCCTCGTCTGCTGTGCATCGACCATGTCCATGTCGATCTGTCTCGGATGCTTCAGGGCTTCCTTCACCGCCGTCTTTGTGATCTCATTGAATGTGATGCGGAAGGTCTTCTTAGGATCCAGATTCAGAGCCGTAATAAGATGCCAGCTGATAGCCTCGCCCTCCCGGTCCGGGTCGGTTGCCAGGTAAACTTTATCCGCCTTCTTCGCCTCCTTGCGGAGAGCAGCCAGAACATCTCCCTTGCCCCGGATCGTGATATACTTCGGTTCATAATCATTTTCCGGATCAAATCCCATCTGACTCTTCGGCAGATCCCTCACGTGGCCTGCTGAAGCCATGATCGTATAATTTGAACCCAGGAATTTCTTGATCGTTTTGACCTTCGTCGGAGACTCGACGATCACCAGATAATGTGCCATGTGCGTGCCAATCCTCGCCTTCCTTAATAAATGGTCCGCATAACGGACCAAATCTTAACGCGCAGTATAACGCAAACAGTTTCAGGATGCAAGTGTGAAAAAGAGCACTTGTTTTCGGATATCTTCCCCGTGCCGGAGTGACATTCCTGTGATAAACTCTCTGATAGGCTGAGTCCGTCAAAGGAAACAGACAGACTTATCTTGATAAGATCAGGAGGATCACAGACATGAAAAAGAACATCATCACTTATGCAGCAGTCACGATTCTGGCGTTGGGTATAGCAGGAATCGTCTGCGCGAAACCTGTATACGCAGAAGAAACCGAAACGGAAGATGCTTCCTCACAGGGACTTCGCTGGCAGGTCAGTTCAGAGATAGAGGACGGGGTGCTTGCCATCCGCATCGCATCTTCACAGGCTGAAGTTCCCGAATTCTGGTGGCAGGACAGAATCTCCGACAAGGGTGATGCCTCCCATGTGGGGCTTACCATGATGGAGGAAGAGGAAGGTACTGCTTACTGCGGATACTATAAAGCGCTGGAGGATAACTGGGAAGGAGATGACACAATCCGCCTGGTATATACAAACGGTGATTATACCGCGGAATACATGGAATGGGTTGTATCCGTGAAAGACGGGAAGATTACAGATGTGATCGGCGGCAGTCAGGCATTCCCCACTTCTGCGGAGGATCTGGCTTCTGTCCTTCAGGGTACCTGGAAGGAAGAAAACGGAACACAATCCCTCACGATCCGTCAGGGAGAAGATAACAGCCTGGAGTTTACTGTTCTTGATGAAAACGGCAATGCGCAGTATCTCATGCATGCCTTCTATGACGCAGAAAAAGAAGCCCTGGTATACCGGGATGCAGCCCCGTGCCAGGCAGACGCTTCCGATGATTCAGAAAACGCGGCCGGAACCGGAATCTTCGGCCTTCTACCGTTGTCAGAGGATGCGCAGGATGCTCA
>CADCOU010000359.1 GCA_902803155.1 uncultured Lachnospiraceae bacterium
CCGGTCGGATTGTTCGGGAAACACAGATAGATCAGATCCGGCACTTCCTCCGGCAGATCCGGAGTAAAACCGTTTTCTTTCGTACAGGGCATATAGATGACTCCCCTGTAGCACTCCTTCTCCGGATCATACGCTCCGGTTCTTCCGGCCATAACGTTGGAATCCACATAGACCGGGTATACCGGATCGCACACCGCTATCCGGTTATCCTGTCCGAAGATCTCCTGGATATTCCCGCAGTCGCACTTGGCTCCGTCCGAGATAAAGATCTCATCTGGCCCGATGCTGCATCCCCGGCGGCGGTAATCATACTCCGCGATGGTCTCCCTGAGAAACGCATACCCCAGATCAGGCGCATACCCGCGGAATGTCTCGGCCTTCCCCATCTCATCCACCGCATCATGCATGGCTTTCGTCACCGCAGGCGCGATCGGCTGCGTGACGTCTCCGATCCCCAGTCTCAGGATCTTCGCCTGCGGATGCAGGGCTTTATATTCTTCCACTTTTCTGCCGACCGTGGAAAACAGATAGCTCCCCGGCAGTTTCAGATAATGCTCATTGATTTTCGCCATGTTCAGAATACCTCTCCTCTCATTGTTGGTCTCTTCAGGTTCTCCGGCAATACTCAGGTTCTTCCTGTTTTCCTCCGGTATCCCGCACCCAGTACCTGACGAAGTACACTCTCATGCGCAAGCTTCTCAAATCTGTCATTTAACGGCGCAAGCTCTGCGGTTCCGTATTTCTGCTTCAGTGCCGTTTCCAGGATCAGGTCGCAGAACCCGGGGTTCTTCGGAAGTACCGGTCCGTGACTGTACGTACCGAAAACATTCTTATAATGTACCCCTTCCGTGTGATCCTTTCCGTTATTGCCGTATCCGGTCAGAACATGGCCCAGGGGGGATATCCCTTTCCCGAGTCTGGTCCTCCCGCTGTGGTTTTCAAAGCCGACGACGATCTCATCTGAGTCTGCTCCGTCCAGCCTGTATGCATAATTGCCAATCAGCCTCTTTGTCCCTCCGACCGTATACAGGTCGACTGCTCCCAGAAAAGAACAGATCACTCCGTCCTTTGTCTCGTAGTGTGTCCCCAGTATCTGGTACCCTCCGCATATGCACAGGAAAGTTTTCCCGTCTGCGACAGCCGCTTTGATCTCTCTTCCGTTTTGGCCCCGGAGATCTGAGAGAAGGACTTCCTGTTCGAAATCCTGGCCTCCTCCCATAAAGAAGAGATCGTATCCGGACAGGTCTTTATGCTCACCGACCTTCAGGGTTTCCGTCTCACAGCTGATCCCTCTCCAGAAGAGCCTCTTCTGCATGCACAGTACATTTCCTCTGTCTCCGTACAGATTCAGGGCATCCGGATACAGATGGCAGATCTTTAATCTCATTCTCCTCTCACCCCTTCCAGAAAGCTCCGTCTCCGGTCTTTTTCACCAGAGCCCTGCGCAGATCCAGCATGGATGTATAATTCGGCAGAAGGAATACCATCCTGCCCTTTCTGCTTATCCTTCCGATCAGTCTCGCATAGTCTTTCTCCATAGTGATCTCTTTCTCGGGAATACCGGCGTATTTCAGGCGAAGCTGCATGTCTTCCGCCCGGACTCCGCTTACCCATACAGACCTTCTGCGGGGATCGCGCGCGATCTTCTCGAGATCCGCGTCCCAGATCCATGAAACGTCGTGCCCGTCTGCCGTCCTGTCATTCAGGCAGAAGGCGATCTCATAGTCCTCTCCGACTCCTGTGACATAATCGACAGCCTGGTCGCATCCGGCAGGGTTCTTGACCAGGATCATCCGGATGCTGCATCCGTTTATCGTAAAATGCTCCATCCGGCCGAACGGTGCCTCAACTGTCCCGAGAGCCCTGACCAGGCTGTCCCTTCCAAGGCCCAGTGCTGTGCCTGCCGACACGGCGGCAAGAGCATTGTACAGGTTGTAAACCCCGGGGATGCTGACTTCAGCGGTTATGCTCTCATCAGCAAACCGAAGGCGGACTTCAGAATGATCCGCGCTGCTTTCAACGGTCCCCTCTGCGGATATGCCCGGCTGCGGCCGCCTGCGCCCGCATGAGGGACAGTAATAATCGCCCAGATGCGCATACGTGTGATACCGGTATATGAGTTCCGCCCCGCAGTGAAGGCAGTACTTCGCATCCGAAAGCTCCTTCTCCTGCTGCTCTTCCGGGAGAGTATCGATCCCATAATAAAAGACCGGATTGGGAAGGTCTTCCGCCAGCGAGGCGGTGAGGATGCAGTCGGCGTTCAGACACAGACAGCTCTCCGGCGCGTTTCCGATCCCTCTCAGGATCTCCTCCCTGGTGTTCATTACCTCTCCATACCGGTCCAGCTGATCGCGGAACAGGTTCGTTACCACGATA
>CADCOU010000360.1 GCA_902803155.1 uncultured Lachnospiraceae bacterium
AGGAAACACGATCGTGCTGCAGTATACGGCTCCGGTATGGATCATCGTCATGATGTATCTGTTCTTCGGAAAGAAACCGGGACGGACAGAGACGGTGACGATCGTGATCGTTCTGGCCGGGCTCGTCTGCTTTTTTTTCGAAGGCCTGTCTGCGGGCAGCCTCGTCGGAAATATGCTCGCGCTTCTGTCCGGGATCTTCTATGCGGGCGTCTTCATGCTCAACCAGTTTGAGAAGGGGGACGCGCTCTCATCCATGTTTTTCGGACAGCTGATGTGCGGGATCGTTCTCTCGCCCCTTGTCCGTAATGAGACTGTGTTTACGCCTCCGGTGCTGGCTGCTGTATTCGTGCTTGGAACAGTTCAGGTAGGACTGGCCTATATTCTCTTTTCCATCGGAACCAGGTATACGGATCCGGTCACGGCTTCTGTCATCAACGCACTGGAACCGATCCTGAACCCGATCCTGGTGGCCGTATTCTATGGAGAGATACTCGGCACACTGTCGCTGATCGGCGCCGTGATCGTAATCGGAGGGATCCTGTTCTATAATCTGACGATACAAAAAGGCTCCGGGATAGAGCCGATGCATGAATAAAATGGTTGTCGCAATAGATGATGTGACAACCATTTTTCGACCCCGTTCTTGACAGAATTATTGCAATACATTACAATAATTTACAAATAACTGCAATTATATGCAGGCTGTTTGTGAAAACACCCAAGACTCTGGATACTGTGTGAAACGCGGATAATATACCCGGAAGGATTTACCGGAGGACGATATGCTTCTGGCAGAACAGCGACAACAGAAAATCTGCGATTATCTGCTTTTTGAGCAGGCGATCACGATCCACCGGGCAGCGGAGATCTGCAATACATCGGAAGCCACAGCCCGCAGGGATCTGGATGCTCTGGCAAAAAGAGGGCTTGTGCAGAGAACCCACGGTGGTGCTGTTCCCGGGAGCTCACCGGTTACAAGTGCTGTGAATACAGAGAAACTTACCCGGAATGTGGAAGCCAAGGAAAGGATAGCGCAGAGAGCGGCGGAAATGATCCGGGATGGCGACAGGATTTTTCTGGATTCCGGCACGACTTTACTCTGCCTGGGGCTGGAGCTGCATCGGTTCCGACGCCTGACAGTAATCACTGATAATCTGGATCTGGCGGTTCAATGCCCGTTGGAAGCTTCTTCCACAATGTTTCTTCTGGGCGGCATTGTCCTCAGGGAATTCGGAGTTACCGAAGGACCCATCACGGAAGAGATTGCCTCACGGTTGACGGTGGATACCGCATTCATAGGTGCTGACGGGATTGACGGCGAGGGTAACATTTACTGTGGGAGTTTTGCGGAAGTTGGCATAAAGCAGATGATGATCCGTAACAGTGCACAGCGCGTCCTGGTGGCGGATCACTCCAAATTTGGGGAGAAGACTCTGGTTAAGATCGCAGAGCTTCCGGAATTTCAGACGGTGATCACGGACAGTGCGCTTGACGAAGGACTCCGCTCTTCTGTCTCCGCTCTGGTATCCGAATTCATTATTGTCTGAACAAAAAATGTGCATTTATTCAGCGGTTATCACACCTGAATTTTGCAGGATACAGTCAAGTATGCAACAACGTTCACATGCACTATTTCATTAAGGAGGTATCAACATGAAACGGAAAGGTCTGGCGACACTTTTGGCTGTTTCCCTAATGGCATCGGCTATTCTGGGATGCGTTATCACTGTTTCAGCGGACGAAGCTTCCGCAGTGGATCTGTCGGATGTGACAATCGTTAACATCCCCAAGCTTCTTGGAGTAGCATGGTTTGACCGTATGCTTCCCGCTCTCGATGAGTGGACCGAAGCAAATGGCGGCTCCTATTACCAGAGCGGACCCTCAACAGCAGATGCGGCGCTTCAATTGCAGGATGTGGAAGACGCCATCACCGAGGGCGTGACAGCGATCCATGTTGTCCCGAACTCCACGGAGACACTCGAAGTCGCATTCCAGAAAGCAGCGGATAACGGCATTATAGTCATATCCCATGAAGCGCCTGGTGCACAGAATGTCGCTTATGATGTGGAAGCATTCCAGAACAAAGAGTATGGTGCTCACTTCATGAAGGCGCTTGCAGAGCTGATGGGTGAAGAAGGAGGCTATGCGATCATTGTCGGTTCGGTTCAGGCACAGTCCCATATGGAATGGGCAGACGGCGCGGTTGAGTATCAGAAAGAAAACTATCCGGACATGTTCCTGGTAGCAGATTATGTTGAATCCGGAGAGGATCATGACACTGCTTACAATAAAACAAAAGAGCTGCTGAAAACTTATCCGGATCTCAAGGGTATCATCGGATGCTCCGTCATCGATCCTGCCGGTGCGGCATTGGCAATCGAGGAAGCAGGCCTGGAGGATACGGTTTCTGTTATAGGAACCAGTATTGTCGATGTGGCAGGCAATTATCTTGACAGTGGAGCGATCGATATGATCAGCCTTTGGGATACAAAGCAGACAGAAATGGCGATGTGCGAAGCAACCCGTATCCTTCTGGAGGGCGGAGAGGTCCAGACCGGAGACAATCTGGGCGGCATCGGATATGAAAGTGTTGTCGTGGACGGCAAGGTCATCTATGGAACTGCATGGGTTGATATTACGGCAGAAAACAAGGATGACGATCCTTACATCACCGAATAAAAAATAGAATTCATACACGTGTACACAATAAATGAAGCTGCTGCCGCTCCAGGCGGCAGCTTCTGATAATTATCTGCTGCACGGGCGGCTCAAGGGGTATGCAATGGATACATTGTTGGAAGTGAAGGGGATCAGCAAAACCTTTGGCGGAGTCAAAGCTCTGCAGGATGTCGATCTTCGGGTGGAAAAGGGGCAGACCTGCTGTATGATGGGGGAAAACGGTTCTGGAAAATCCACCCTGATCAAAATCATCTCCGGTGTATATTCACCTGATAAGGGGGAGATCATTCTAAACGGCCACACGTATAAAAAGCTCACTCCTGCAGAAGCTATTCGCGAAGGAGTGCAGATCATCTATCAGGATTTCTCCATATTCCCGAATCTGAGTGTTGCGGAGAATATCGCATTTCCCGTACTTGAAAACAGCGGGGCACGACTTCTTGACAGACAGAAGATGCGAACCATCGCGAAAGAAGCCCTTGATCGGATCGAAGTGACACTTCCGCTTGATCGGATGGTAGAACAGCTTCCCGTGGCAGGAAAACAGATTGTTGCGATTGCCCGTGGAATCATTCAGAATGCGAAGCTGCTTATCATGGATGAGCCCACTACTGCCCTGACATACCGGGAGATTGAAGCACTTTACCGCATTATTGATGGCCTTCGGAAACAGGGCGTTGCGGTCATCTTCGTAAGTCACAAGCTTGAGGAAGTTTTCAAGATTTCGGAGAGGATCGTTATTCTGCGCAACGGCCGCAAAGTGCTGGACAGTGATGCGGGAACTTTTGATCGTACTAAAACAGCATATTACATGACAGGACGGGAGATTCCGGTTGTGCCTTATGACTTTATTCTTCCGGATAATAACAGCCGGGGAGATCCGATCCTAAGGGTGAACGGTCTTTCAATGAAGGATGCATTTACGGATATTTCCTTCTCTCTTTATCCAAAGGAGATCCTGGGTATTACCGGGCAGCTTGGCTGCGGACGCACCGAACTGGCGAAAGCCCTGTTTGGAATCGGCCGGCATACGGGAAGCATCGAAGTAAACGGTGTACCGGCACAAATTGACAGCATTCAGGATACCAGGCGTTATGGAATCGGATATGTTCCCGAGGATCGTCTTGCGGAGGGGCTGTTTCTGGTGAAGCCTCTGACCGACAACATTACGGTGTCGTCGATAGACAAGTATGGGAGCAGGCGTCTGTATCACAGAAAGGAACTGATAACTGCTGCGGATCACTGGCTGAAGGAACTGGAGATTACAGCGGCAGGTGCCGAGGAACCGGCATCCACACTTTCCGGAGGAAACCAGCAGCGTATTGTTCTGGCAAAATGGCTTGCTACGGATCCGCAGATCCTGATTCTGAACTGTCCGACGGTCGGTGTTGACATTGGTTCTAAGAACCAGATCCATGAGATTATCAAGGATTTGGCACGACGTGGAATAGGAATCATAGTCATATCAGATGACATAGCGGAGATTCTGACTGTCTGCAGCAGGATTCTGGTTATGAAGAACGGAAAGATTACCCGTGAAGTTGATTCGGTTCGAATCACTGCGGATGAGTTGGAACAGGAACTCATCTCTGCAGCGGACGAAGAAACTTAGAATGAAAGGATGCACGCTGATGAACCTCAAACAGATTACAAAAACCAGCGAATTCTTTCTGCTGACGGTCATTCTGGCGATTTTTGTGGTTTTCTGTTTTGTTAATCCGGCATTTTTCTCTCTTGGCAATCTCTTTGATATTGCCAAAAGTATGGTGGAAACAGGAATCCTTGCCATGGGATGTCTGGTGGTGCTGGTATCCGGGGGTCTGGATCTTTCTTTTATGGCAGTTGCCGTGTTCGCAATGCACTCGGTCAGCCTCTTTTTTGGCCGTAACTACAATGGAGCGCCGCTCCCTCTGCTGATCCTTTGCGCCATTGTGGTCGGAACGCTGGTAGGACTAATCAATTCTTTCTTTATTGCGAAACTGGGCCTGCCCTCCTTTATTGTCACCTTGGGTACGAGCAATGTGATATCCGGACTTTGCCTGGCCTTTATCGGCAGTAAGCAGTACAACAAGATACCCGCATCCATGCTGGCTTTCTCCAAGTGGAACATCATATCCGTCGAGAATGCCGCTGGAGGGAAGTCCAATCTCCATGGTTCGGTGATTATCCTTGCTGCAGTGATTGTCCTGACAACTTTTCTTCTGAGAAAAACCATGTTGGGACGCAGTATATACTGCGTCGGAGGAAATCCTGTCTCCGCGGCCAGAGTGGGTCTCAACCGGACAAAGATCCTTCTGTTTGTATATTGTTTTATGGGGGGCATTGCAGGCCTGGTTGGGATTCTGCATGTTAGTTTCCAACGGATGAGCAATCCTTACGATCTGGTGGGCAATGAACTGAATGTTATTGCTGCGGTAGTCATCGGTGGACCCCGCGTAGGCGGAGGCTACGGAAATACCGCAGGAACGATCCTGGGCGTGCTTCTGATTACTATGATTAACAATAGCTTGGTCATGCTCCGCATTCCGACATTCTGGCAGAAGGCGGTTGTCGGCATGATTATTATCATAGGAACTGCTGCACAAATTTTGAGATATCGGCGCAGCCAGACAGCATGAAGGAGGGTTCGGCATGACGAAGATATTATATTCGCTAAAAACAATGCATCTGGCCAGACTTCTGCTGATATTCCTGACGACGCTGATTTTGATATCCGTACTCGCACCGTCCAGTTTCCTGACAGGAGCAAGCTTCCGCTCCATGGCTGTACAGATGCCTGAACTAGGATTCCTTTCCATTGCAGCTGCGATGGTCCTGATCAGCGGAGGTATCGACCTGTCGGTTACAGGCGTAGCGATTATGTCAGGCGTACTCGCCGCACTTATTATGAAGATGTTGGGCGGAACTGAGGCGTCAAGTACCGTGATCATACCGGCTATACTGGCGGCGCTTGGGATTGGATGCCTCTGCGGCTTACTGAATGCAGTTCTTGTAGCCGGACTTGGTCTGGCACCGATGCTTGCTACCCTTGGGACTTCAAATCTCTTTACAGGGCTAGGCATCGTACTTTCCAAGGGAAGCGCCGTGACTGGCTTTCCATCGGCATTCCAGATGATCGGAAACGGAAGCTTTCTTGGCATTCCCATACCGATGATTCTCTTTTTGCTTGCCATCTCGGGAATGGCATTCATCCTTCGAAGGACCAAATATGGATTCCGCCTGTTTATGTATGGTACGAACCCGACGGCATCTTTCTTTTCAGGTGTCAACAACACCAGGGTTCTGTTTATTACCTATACCATCAGCGGCATTGTTTCTTCCATCGCAGGCATCCTGATGGTAAGCCGCATCAATACCGCCAAGGCGGATTATGGTTCGTCATATGGACTACAGGCATTGCTGATTGCTGTACTTGGGGGAATAGATCCTTCCGGTGGGAGCGGTCGCGCGATCGGACTGCTTCTGTCGATTGTGACGCTTCAGATTATCTCAAGCGGTTTTAACCTGATGCACATAAATGCGTTCATTAAGGACCTGACATGGGGCCTTCTGCTGCTCCTCATCATGGTGTGGAACTACGCGCGGCAGCGAAAGGAGTAAAATTACATGGATCGTCTGCAGTTAAAGGAGATTCTGAAAAAATATATGAAAATCCCGCGCCTTTCGGGATATGAAAGGGAGGCGGCGGATACTTTCGCGGCAGATCTGTCCGCTTTTTCGGATGATGTTACCATTGATCGGATGGGAAATGTCATCGCTGCATTTCCGGGAAATGATCCCAATGCACCGTCAGTGATGGTTTTTGCCCATATGGATTCCATAGGTTTCATTATCACGAATATTGATGAACAGGGATATCTCAGGCTGGACCGCGTAGGAGGTGTTCCGGAAAAGGCTCTGCAGGGGCTGGATGTTCGTGTTCGCTCTGAGAACGGTGAATGGCATAATGGTGTGATCGGAATCAAGGCATACCATGTATTGGATGATACAGGAAAAAGTCGTGTGGACCCCATCCCATCCCTGTTTGTGGATCTTGGTGCTGATTCCAGGGAAGAAGTGCTTGCCGCCGGTATTCAGGTCGGCTG
Source organism: uncultured Lachnospiraceae bacterium (assembly GCA_902803155.1). Taxonomy (GTDB): domain Bacteria; phylum Bacillota; class Clostridia; order Lachnospirales; family Lachnospiraceae; genus Porcincola. The sequence continues at coordinate 6,765 of CADCOU010000360.1, forward strand.
TCCTGTGGTCTACGGGGAGCATTATAAAGAACTGATGAACGACCGAATCAGCGGATCCTATACGGACGGAGCCTCAGGGATGACTAGTCTGATTCATCTTGCCACACTCCTGAAAGAGGACAAAGACCGCCCGGCAACGGTGTTCATTGTCGGAACCGTTATGGAGGAGTTCAATGCGAGAGGTGCAATGCTCGCCCAGAGAAAAGTCCACGCTGATCTTGCGATTTGCCTGATGGGGCCCGGGGCAGGGGACACTCCGGATCTGTATGGTACAAATCTGGTCCGCCTAGGGAGCGGGATCGGTATAAATATGATGAATTTCCACGGAAAGGGAACGCTGAATGGAAATATTATTCATTCGGGCCTGCTCTGTGCTTTTAAAAAGGCATCCGATGATACCGGTATCCCAATCCAACGGCAAGCCGCCCGGGGAGCGCTTTCCGACACGGCATACCTGCAGCTGGAGGACCTTGGCGTAGCGTGCATAGATATGGGAACACCGGACCGATATAGCCATGGACCTATGGAAGTTCTGGATCTGAAAGATCTGGAGCGCTGTGCACCTCTGGTCCACAACGTCCTGCTGGGGATCAATAGGGACTTTGAACTGAGGCGGTAGATCCCGGATATCATCGCGTGATATGCTTGTTCCTGCCAAGGTGGGTTAATGGCTATCCCGGAATACCTGTGCGAACAGATCGGAGAAATAAGATGAGAGAGATCTATCTGGGGATTGATGTAGGTACCACCGGCCTTCGGGCCGGTTTTTACCTTGCGGACGGAAACTGTATCGGATACGGAACATCTGCGCTCACGCTGTCGAGGCCGTCTCTCACCTGGGCAGAACAGGATCCGTCTGATTGGATGAGTGCAATGGAAATCGCAGTGAAGTCAGGCCTCTCGGAGTATGGAATCCAACCGGAGGAGGTTGTCTCCATGGCGGTTGCTTCCACCTGCTGCAGTGTCATACTTTGCAACAGAAAAGGGAATCCTCTCAGGAATTGTATTATGTGGATGGATGTACGTGCAGCGGACGAGCAGGACGAGATTCTGGAGAAGACAGGAGAAAGGCTGTCTGCAGAGTGGATGCCCGCGAAACTATTATGGCTGAAACGCCATGAAACCGACCTGTATAACAGGGCGGAAGTCATTTGTGAGTGTCAGGACTATCTTACATATAAATTGACAGGACTGTGGTCTGTTAATATCAATACGGCCTGTAATTGGGGCTATGACGCAGATAAGGAGGCATTTCCCGCCTGGTTTTATGAGAAGATCGGGCTTGCGGATGCCATGGAACGTTTTCCTTCAGAACGTGTCTATCGAGTGGGGGATCCCATCGGACCACTGACACCCGCAGCCGCAAACAGACTCGGACTCTCAGAAAAAACGCTTGTTTCACAGGGCGGCGTGGATGCATCCATCGGAATTCTGGGAATGGGTGTATCCGGACCCGGTACGGTCGCTTTGATGACCGGTACATCCAATCTGGCGATGCTCCTGACAAAGGAACCGCTGTTCAGGGAGAGCACTATCAATACCGGACCGCATCATCTCTATCCGGGATATTATACTTCCGTGCGAGGTCAGCTTTCCTCCAGTGCGATTCTCAAATGGTTCCGCGATGAGATATGTAAGGCGGCAGAAGAACCGGATTTCTATGAACGCATGGAAGAAGAAGCGGCAAAGATACCACCTGGCTCGGAAGGACTCCTGGTTCTGGACTATTGGCAGGGAAACCGTCAACCATTTTATGATCCGCGGGTAAGGGGAATGATTTACGGATTTTCTCTCGGTCATACCAGAGCCCATCTGTATAGGGCGCTGATGGAGGGGATTTCATACGGAACTTGCAACCTGCTTAGACAGTTTACGCGCTCCGGCGGAGAGATTCGCAATGTCCATATCTCCGGGGGCTCTGCCGCATCAAGGCTCTATCTGCAGATGCAGGCGGATGTATGCGGCTTGACCTTCCGGGTTCCGGAGGACAGGCAGTCCGTCTCTAAGGGAGCTGCAATCTGCGCGGCGAAAGCAGCCGGCGTTTTCCAAACATTGGAAGATGGAACCAAAACGATGGTACGTTTTTCAGAAGTGTTTGAGCCGGATCTTTCACGGCACAGGACTTATGAGGAGATCTTCCTGCAATATGAAGCATTGTATCCGGAACTCAAAGACTGGATGCACGACACGACACGAGCAGCAGGCGGAATCTGAGAATCTTCCCGGAAACTTTGCGGCAAAGCCCTGAAAAAACTTGCCAGGTGTACCAGGAACTGGTACATATAACTTGAGCAGATTAGAAATTTTTGATGACAGAACCGTAAGAGTTGTCATATCTGTATAGATAGAGAAAAGAAGGAGGGAATACCATGAACCATTTTTCAGAAGCACCTACAGAGATCATCTCCCACGACGGAGCGGAATTCCTTCGCGTGACGCTGGGGGACAGAGACTATGAACTGCCATTCAAGGTTCTTGGTGGAAAAAAAGTCGGATTTCTGGATATCTCAGGACAGGTCAGTCTGATCGAAAGTGCCGCGAAGCAGTTGGCAGAACGCCTGAATAGTGCAGGGGTTGAATTTGACACTATTCTGAATCCGGTTTCCAAGAGTAATGCGCTGGCGCATGCCATAGCGCTGCGCTGGTCTGAAAACCATCCGGAACAGTCCCGCACAGTCGTGGCACGCAAAAGTGCCGGCACCTCTGGTATATCGGCGAACTATCGGTCTGTTACTACAAATCATGAACAGACATTATCCCTGACGGAGGATGATGTGGAATATATCCGTGGCAAGAAAATCCTGTTGGTGGATGATGTTTTTGGAGGCGGCGGAACGACCAGTGCTCTGATGGAACTATCCCGGAAAGCAGGCGCGGAAGTTACTGCTCATGCAGTCATCGGAATTGAACAAGGCGCAGCGATTCCCGAGGGCCTGTTCTATTTGTTTACGCTTCCGGTTATCGCATAGGTCTTACGTGAAATTTTATATAATTAAAGATTGAAGAATCTCCCGTTGCCGGGGGATTCTTCGTTCTTTGACTATGTCATATGTCAGAATATAATATGGTTTTTCATTTTGTCGCGGTAAGGTACTCTTCCAGCAGGGCGTCCAGGATCTCTTTCCGAAGTTCCGGCTGCCTGCCGCCGACCGCCTTTCCGTCGATCTCATCCGCGTAGCAGACCAGTTTGCTGGAGCTGGTGATCAGGACTTCTTCTGCGGAAAACAGCTCTTCGAGAGTGAAGGCTTCTTCGCGCACTTCATGCCCCAGTTCTTTCCATTTCCGGATGAGATGGGCCCGTGCGATACCGGGCAGGATCAGATTGTCGGTCGGATGCGTGCGGAGAACACCGTCCTGGATAATATGTACATTGCTGTGCGAGCATTCTGTCACTTGTCCGCCCGGACGATAGAAGACGGTCTCCTGGCACCCTGCCATTTTCGCCTTCTGGGAAGCCATAACATTCGGGATCAGGTTCAGCGTCTTGATATTGCAGTGGAAATAGCGGGTGTCTTCGGTCGTGATCATGCGGATCGGGGCGTAGATGTTTCCCTGGGACGCCGGGCGGAGCATGATCCAGAGGTTGCCGGTCAGCTCTTCGAAGTCGTGGGAGCGCATGGCGGTTCCGCGCGTCACCTGATAGTAGATGAACTGATCACCGGTATCCACCTTCTTTACGAGATCTTCCAGAAGAGCTTTCAGCTCCTGTTTTTCCAGAGGGATACGGATATCCAGCATCCCGGCGCTGCGGTAGAAGCGGTCGAGGTGCTCGTCCATCGCGAATATATGATAGTTGCGGCACGGACCGGCGTCATAGACACCGTCTCCGAACCAGCAGACGCGGTCGTTCATCGGTATCATCATCTCTTCGATCAGGCCGATCTTCCCGTTGTAGTAACCAAGATTCTGCATAATTGCCTCCCATCCTGCAAATGCAGGCCAATCCAAAGCAGTCCCGCCGCTTCCTGAGGGGCAGGGATACTTCCTCTCACTGTGTTCTATACAGTTTAGAACAAACCGCGCAATAAAGGAAGAGAGAAGTTGCAGGATGCAGTCATACACGATAACATGAATGCAGGCAAAATACAGAAGAAATGATACAGGAACTGCAGGTTGGGAAAATGGCAGGAAACCGGAGAGATTATCACAACAGGCGCAGATACTACAGGCGGAAAAGAGGCTCGGCGGCAGGGAAGGTGGGCCGCCTTGTGCTTCTTGCGCTGTTTGTCCTGCTTGCATTCCGCTATCAGGACGTCAACCG
>CADCOU010000361.1 GCA_902803155.1 uncultured Lachnospiraceae bacterium
AAGAATATCTGGCCGCTGTTCGGCAGCGCCAATCAGCTGCTGAGCGCACTGGCACTCATTGCCTGCGCTGTCTATCTGAAAAAAACCAACCGGAAGGGCTGGATGCTTTGGGCGCCCATGATCATCATGCTCTGTGTAACGCTGACCGCGCTTGTCCAGAAGATCATCGCCCTGATCGGTGCGCCGACTGCGGGCAATATCCTTCAGCTTGCCTTCGCGATCGCCCTGTTCATCCTCGGCGTGATCGTTGCGTGCCTGGGACTTAAACGCCTGACGGAAAAAGTGCCGGCATAAAAGTTACATCGGAAAGGCAACCGCATCCGTATATAACTTCTTTAATATAGCTATAAACGCTTTCAAACCGGGGCGCTGATCCTCCCTGTGAGTGCACAGGACACAGGAAAAGCTCTCCGGGCAGTCAAACGGTATCCACGCAAACTGGCCGCTGTGGTCATTCAAAAAGCCGGGGGCAAGACACACACCCTTTCCGGCAGCAACGTTTGTAAGCGTGGTATCATGATCGGCACTGTTGAAGTAATCAACCTTCCCGGTGCTGATCAGGCGATGCTGGACGGATTTCAAGGCGGGGGGAGAACCTCCGCCGACCATCAGCGTGCGGCCATAGAGATCCTCTTCGGAAATGAGATTTTTTTCCGCAAGAGGATCATCCCGCTGCGCGATCAGGTAGATATGGCTTTCGAACAGCTCGTGCACGAGAATGCCGGGAATCTGCTTTGTCTGCTCCTTCAGCGCAAACACGATATCGACCTCATTTCGAAGGAATGATTCAACGCCGTTTTCATACCGGAAAACGGGGGTGATCTGAATATCCGGATCTGTCTTTGCAAAAAGACGCATTGCTTCCGGAAGAAAGAAGACCGCCTGCCGCACCATCAGACAGATGGAAATGCTGTCCCGGTACCTGGCGCTGAAATTCTGTCCCTGTTCTACAGCTCTTTTCAAGTCTTCACGCATGCCGGCAAGGAAAGCGGTAAACTGCGCACCGGCAGGTGTGAGCATGGCTCCTTTACCGCTCCGTTCAAAGATTGCAAATCCGATCTCTTCCTCCAACAGCCTGATCTGGTAAGAAAAAGTAGGCTGGCTGACAAACATATTATCCGCTGCCCGGCTGAAGTTCAGCGTGTGGGCAAGTTCTATGCAGTAATCGATCTGTTTAGTGGTCATAGTATACTCCTGTTATTTAATATTTTAATCAATTATACAGTGTTTCGATTGGATTTTACAATAACATGTTCGTATAATTTAGTCAGAATAAAGCAGGAGGTCAAAAGCAATGGCAAAGACATTGATCGCATTTTTTTCAAGAGCAGATGAGAACTACTTCGGCGGCGCCATGCGCTATGTAAAGACGGGAAATACCGAGATCGTCTGTGACATCATGGATGATATGATCGCGGCTGACAAGTTTAAGATCGAGATGAAAGATCCCTACTCCCCGGTCTATATGACCTGCATCGAGCAGGCAAAGAAAGGCCTTCGTGAAAAGGCCCGCCCGGAGCTTAAGAGCATGCCGGATAGCATTGATCAGTATGAAACGATCATCCTGGCTTATCCGAACTACTGGGGGACAATGCCGATGGCTGTGGTCACATTCCTGGAGCACTTTGATTTTGCCGGTAAGACGATCCTTCCCCTCTGCACCAATGAGGGCAGCGGCATGGGTTCGAGCGAAAGGGATATTAAAAAGTATGCACCCGGCGCAGAGGTAAGGAAAGGCCTTTCGATCACCGGAAGCAATGCGGCCGGTTCCGGATCTGCGCTGCTGCATTGGCTTACTGCCAACGGCCTGGTGTGAGGTGACTGCTCATGGAATATAAAAAAGGATATGTATACGAACTGATGGATCAGGGCGGTCCCACCGATAATCGGGAGCCCTACTTCAGAGAGGCTGTGGAAGAGATGATGCGAGCTCGAACGCTGTGTGCAAAGGCTAACCAGACGCTTCCGGATGATCCCGCTTATGTGGGCTATCTTGAGGAACTGTTCGGCCGGAAGCTGGATGACGTGCGTATCCTCACGCCGTTCATCTGCGACTTCGGCAATCGGGTGAAATTCGGAAAAGGGGTGTTTATCAATCACTCCGCCATTCTTTCCGCTTCCGGCGGGATCGAATTCGAAGACCGCGTCATGTCCGCGCCGGGACTTCGCATCGCCTCGATCAACCATGACATGAACGAGCGCCATACGAAATACACCTACGGAAAGGTACTTGTAAAGAAGAACGCCTGGCTGGGCATGAACGTCACCATCTGCCCCGGAGTGACGATCGGTGAATATGCGGTGGTCGCTGCCGGAGCCGTAGTGACGAAGGACGTGCCGGATTATGCCGTTGTCGGCGGAGTACCGGCAAAGGTGATCCGCTATCTCGACCCGAAGGAGCAGAAGGAATGAATGACCGCGAAACTATTATGGAGATGTACAGAAAGTACTGGAACAGCATGATCACTAAAGACTTGGATGGATTGCGCAGCATGATGGCGAGTGATTATTACCTTCTTCACATGACCGGCGTAAAGCAATCCGCTGAAGTGTTTTTGAACGGCCTGTCGAACGGCACATTTAATTATTTCTCAGCAGATCATGACGATATAGATGTTGCTATAAACGGAGATTACGCTGAAATGACCGGCAAAAGCCGGGTAGTCGCTGCCGTGTATGGGGGCGGGAAAAACAGCTGGCGCCTGCAGGGTGACTTTACTCTGCGCAGAGAAGATGGAAACTGGAAATTTACCAGTTCTAAAGCATCGACCTATTAAGGAGGCATAAAAAATGGAATATATGGAATTGAACAATCCGGGATAACCTGAACATCCTCGACTTTGCGCTGACCAAAGAGGAGATGACACAGATCGCGAAGCTCGACAAGGGAGAACGCTATTATCATCGCACAGAAGAGCAGCTTGTGCAGTTTGCAGGCTGGAAACCTTCGTTTGAACAGGCGTAACAGCAGGAAGAAAGTGAGGAAGTATGAGAAGATTAGCACGTTTTATGGTTGTTTTTGCTCTGCTTGTTTCCTGCAGCTTTGCTGCAGCGGCAGAGGATGCAAAGTCTGATGAGAGCGGAAAGATCCTGATCGCCTACTTTTCCCGCACCGGCGAAAACTACAACGTAGGCACGATAAGTGAAGGCAACACGGCTAA
>CADCOU010000362.1 GCA_902803155.1 uncultured Lachnospiraceae bacterium
CCGCTTGCATTTCCCGGATACAACTGGATGGCGCAGGCGGTCAGCGACCTGTCTGCGGACAGCGCGCCGTCACGCATGCTCTGGAACCGACTGTCCGCGTTTTATGACATAGGCGGCATGATCTGCATCACATGTGTATGCATCTATGTGTCCGAGAAGAAGATCGCTTCAAAACTGTTCCGCATCGGGATCTATCTGTTTGCCGTCATGAACCTGGTCTCCAGCGTGGGCTACAAGATGTTCCCCCTTGCAGACAGCGGGAAAGAGATCGCGTCCTTTCAGGAAGTTATGCATATGATCGTCACGGCGGCAGTCGTGCTCCTCTCCATCGTTTCCCTCATCCTTCTGATCATTGCAGGATGCAGAGAGAAGCAGGTGCGGGGGATCGGGATCTGGGCGGCAGCCGCGCTTGCCATGATGTTCATCGGCGCGATCGGGACCGGGGCGGCTCCGCCGGAGTATTTCGGGATCACAGAGCGGTTCAGCGTGTTTGCCGCAGTCGGCTTCAACGCAGTGTTAGGGATATATCTGTTCAATAAGTTTGGAATAAATTAAAAACCGGACATTGCTGTCCGGTTGGAGGAAAGAAGGAATGAAAAACCAGGCCGGCAGCAGGAGCTGCCGGTCTTGATGTTTATACTGCTTTTTCTTTGCTCTTCTGGACGATGCGGTCCAGGCTCACAGCCAGGATCAGCACGACACCCTTGACGAATTTCTGCCAGAATTCGGAGATATCCATAAGCACCATGCCGTTGGTCAGCGTACTCATGAGAAGAACGCCGACCACAACGCCGAGGATGCTTCCCTCGCCTCCGTTGATGCTGACGCCGCCAAGGACGACGCCCGTGATGACGTCCATCTCGTATCCTTCACCGGAACTCGGCTGTCCGGAATTGACGCGGGCCATCAGCATGAGTCCTGCCAGTGCGTAGAGCGTTCCTGCAAGAGCGTAAACCTTGAAGATCGTCTTCTTGACGTTGACGCCGGTGAGGCGGGAGGCTTCCACGTTTCCGCCGATTCCGTAGATCTCCCGGCCGAAGTTCAGGCGGTTCAGAATGAACCAGCCGAAGGCGAAGCAGATCGCCATGATGATAACCGGTACGGGGATCGGCCCAAGGTATCCCTGGCCGATGACCTTATAGCTCTCGGGAATACCGTATACCGCGAATCCGCCGCACAGGAGGTATGCGATTCCTCTCATGGCGGTCATGGTTCCGAGCGTCATGATGATGGGAGCGATGCCCAGCTGGTTGATCATGAGTGCGTTGAACGTTCCGGCCGCAGCGCCCATCAGGAGTATGACCAGAACCGCGACGGGGATCGGCACTCCGGAGGAGAGCATCTGCGCGCCGCCGACACAGCCGACGCCGATGACGGAACCGACGGACAGGTCCATGCCTCCCGTCAGTATGACAAAGGTCATTCCGACCGAACATACGCCGACGATCGACGCCTGCCTGAGGATCGTGAAAATGTTGGAAGACCGCAGGAACGCCGGATTATTGATCGCGAAAACGATGATCAGGATAATCCATGCGATGATTACGCCAAACCGTGACAGATCTATTTTATGCTTCTTCATCCTGCATTCTCCCCGGAGTAATCCTCCTCAATCCCCGATGCCAGCGTCAGTATGCGTTCCTGCGAGAACTCTTCCTTCTGCAGTTCACCCATGACTTTCCCGTTGTGCATGACAAGGATCCTGTCAGACATGCCGATCAGTTCCGGCATTTCCGAACTGATCATGATCAGTACCTTTCCCTGCCTGACCAGATCCACCATCAGACGGTAGATCTCCTGCTTTGCTCCGACATCTATACCTCTGGTCGGCTCGTCAAAGATCAGTATATCGCTGTCCCGAAAGAGCCATTTTGCCAGTACTACTTTCTGCTGATTTCCGCCTGAGAGCTGCCCCGCGAGCTGTTCGCAGGACGGAGTCTTGATGGCCAGCTGCCCGATATAGCGCTCCGACGCTTCCCTGTCCTTCTCCATGTTGATGATCCCGCCCCGCTTGATCGCGTTCAGGTGGGCGAAGGATATGTTGTGACGGATGGGAAGCTTCAGGACCAGGCCTTCTTTTTTGCGGTCCTCCGGGATCAGCCCGATCCCGTGTGAGATCCCTTCGGAAGGAGAATTGATACGGACAGATTCTCCGTTGATCAGGATCTCTCCCTGCTTGTACCGGTCGGCTCCGAACAGCGCCCTGGCGGTCTCTGTTCTCCCGGCCCCGACCAGTCCGGCAAGTCCCAGGATCTCGCCGCGGTATGCCTCCAGGGAAACGTGATCCAGCAGGTCCGTACACAGATCCCTGATCTCCAGGACTTTCTCTCCCTTCGTGTAATCCTTGGCGGGATATTGCTGTCCGAGTTCACGGTTGACCATGATGCAGATCAGCTCGTTTACATTCGTATCGGACACATCCATGGTCTGGATGTATTTCCCGTCGCGGAATACGGAGACCCGGTCGCAGATCGTGAAGATCTCTTCCAGGCGGTGGGAGATGTAGATGATCGTAACGCCGCGTTTTTTCAGGCGCTCCACGATCTCGAAGAGATGGCCGACCTCGACCTCGGTGAGAGGAGCGGAGGGCTCGTCCATGATCAGGACCTTCACGTCACGGGTTACGGACTTCGCGATCTCAACCAGCTGCTGGTAGCCGACGGACAGGTTCTTTACCTGCTCCGACGCCTTGATGTTGATCCCGAGATCCTGCAGGATCTTGTCCGCCTCCTGCATCATGGTCTTCCTGTCGATCATGCCGTGCTTCTTCGGGTATCTGCCGTGGAAAATGTTCTCCGCGATCGTCAGCGCGGGGAACAGGTTGAATTCCTGGTAAATGGCGGCGATTCCCATGTTAAGCGTCTTCTCCGGAGTATTGTTCCGAAGTTCCTGCCCGTTATAAAAAAGAGAGCCGGAGGTCGCTTCAACTGCTCCGGTAATGATCTTGATCAGGGTAGACTTCCCGGCTCCGTTTTCGCCGGCGATGGCATGGACTTCCCCTTCACGGAAGCCGATGCTGACATCGTCCAGCGCGACGACGCCGGGATATTTCTTCGTAACATGTTCGAGTTTCAGGATCTCATTGTCCATCGCGTTCGCTCCAGAAAAACAGCAGTGCCGGATGCTTTATACAGTCAGCGTCAGATCATCATCTGACGCTGACCGTTATATTCGCTGACTGTTATATTATAGTTACTCTTCTACGTAGTCGGCAATATTCTCTGCAGTTACCGGAATGAAATCGACGTAGGTCGGCTCTTCCATCTCAGCGTCTGCGCCTGCCTCGACGGTCTCGAGGACGATCTTCAGGAACTTCTCGCCCTGGTTGTATGCGCCGATGTCAACGGTACCCTTGATGATGGTGCCTTCCGCGATCCTCTTCAGGTTCTCAGCGTCTGCGTCGCAGCCGGTGATGCAGTTGTCTTCTTCGGTCTTTCCTGCTGCCTTCATGGCTTCGTATGCGCCGAGAGCGACAGAGTCGTTGGTGCAGACGACAACGTTCAGATCCGGATCCTTCTGGAGAACGTTCTCAACTGCCTTCTGGCCGGCTTCTGTCGTGTTGCCGGACTGCTGGTCGTCGGAGACGGTGACGCCCGGAACGATATCGTTCACTGCATCCATCAGGCCCTTGCCGCGCTGCTCGAGCTGCTCATTTCCATGTACATAGATGAATTCCACATGTGCGTCAGCCGGATCTTCGAAATGCTCTTTGATCCAGTTCGCTGCGATGGTTCCGTTCTCATAGCCGTACTGGTAGTTATCCAGCGTCAGCCAGTTGTTGGAGCCGTCGATCCACTCGGACCAGCTGATGACCGGGATGCCTGCCTCGCGGGAAGCCTTGACAACGTCTACCATTGCTTCCGGGGAGTCCGGACAGATGACGATACAGTCAACGCCGCTGGCGATCAGGTTCTCAACGCCGGTGACCTGCTTCTCGATATCGGACTGGCCGTCCACGACCTGGACTTCAACGCCGTAGTCTGCCTGATGATCCTCAATTCCCTTGATGACGTTCAGGAAATAGTTGATGGTCTGGTTCTGTACCACAAAGCCTGCCTTTACTACTTTTTCCTCTGCCATAACCGGCATAGCCAGTATCAGAGCTGCACAGATGACACCGCCGATCACCTTCACCATTTTGTTTCTCATAGAATTTCCTCCTTGTTGTGATGCTTTTTTATATTGTACATATTCTGTCGCAGAATATGCAGTACTCCATTTTTTCCGGATCAGTCTTCCGGATTATCTGATATTTATTCGAAGTCTTTTCTCCCCGGTCCGAGGAACCTCTTCAGCATGCGCTCGATCGCCTCGTCCCACATATCCCACTCATGGTGTCCGGGCCATTCTTCATAGGAAAAATCAGGAAGGTTCTCTTCGCACAGTTTCCTGGCCGCGCAGGTATGTCCGTACAGGAAGTCCTCGGTGCCGCACATCATGTAGACTGCGGGAAGCGGTTTGCCGGAGGAGGCCGCCTTGCGGATCACATTTTCGATCAGCACTTCGTCCGGGATCTGGTCCGGCTGATTGAAGATCGCACTGTAATCTTCCGCGAGTCCCTCGAGAACCGTGTCTCCGTCCGGGCTGACTGCCATCCGGTAGATATCCTTCAGGTCGTAGGCGCCGGAGAAGGCTCCGCATGCGAAGAAGCGGTCAGGGCGGTCCAGTGCGCAGCGAAGGGCGCCGTAACCTCCCATGGAAAGACCGGCGATCATCACGTCCTCCCGTTTCACTGAGAGATGGAACATGCGGTCTGCCAGGTCCAGGATCTCGTCCGTGATGTACGTGAACGCGTGGATCCCGTGAACCATATCCTGGTACCAGCTGCGCTGTACTTCCGGCATCAGTACCGCGAGGTTATAGCGCTCGGCATACCGTTCGATGGCCGTCCGTCTGACCCAGGTCGCGGCACTGTCCGACAGGCCGTGGAGCAGTATCAGTGTTTTCGGGTCTTCCTTCCAGATATATCTCCTGCCGTCATGAGGGAGAATGACATGGAAGGATGTATCCTGCAGAAGTGATTTTGAATACAGGTTTCCCATGAAATATGCCATAAGTCTCTCCTTTTTATGTGCATGAAATGTCTGGTCTGCCTCTATCGACTTTATAGCATAAGCCTCAATATTGCGTCAATCTTTAATAAAACGTTTTTTCTAAGTTTGTGTATTGTGAATGAATCTGTCAAAAGTTTATTGTGCAGAATGGATAAATAAAAGGAATGAAGCCGCTTTAATGTTTGCGCCGAAAACAATTTATTCGATAAAAAATTTTATTTAACATTTGACAGAACTCGCATAATACTTCAAAATGTGCTATATAGTATTCGGCATGATACCGATGCAGCAGGAAACTGACCGACCTGAGGAAAAACAGAATGAAAAGAGAAAATATCGCTCCCGCCAAAAAATTCGGTGACGTCTACCGCCATATTTATTTCAATAAAGCGAATTCCCGCCAGCAGCTTGCGGGGATACTGAACATCAGCCTGCCGACAGTCTCGCAGAATCTCGCTCTCCTGAGCGACATGGGCCTGATCTTCAGCTCCGGGGAATTCGAGTCGACCGGCGGCCGCAAGGCCAACATGCTCAGCATAGTGCCGGAAGCGAGGTATGCCGTAGGCGTGGATATCACCAGCCTGAGGACAGTCTTTGTTCTGGCGGACCTGAACCTGAATGTGATCGACAAGATCAGCCTCAGCATCGGATATGAAGATACGCCTGCCTATTATCAGACGCTCAACGACACTATCGGAGAGATTCTGGAGAAGAACAATGTCCCGAAGAAGGCTTTCCTGGGCGTTGGGATCTCTGTCCCCGCCACGATCGAGGAGAACAGCGAGCGGGTTCCTTCCAATACAGTCATCGGTCTCCCGGTGGATTTCGCGGACTGCCTGAAAAGA
>CADCOU010000363.1 GCA_902803155.1 uncultured Lachnospiraceae bacterium
CGTGCGGATGTTCCTCCTGGCCGGAGATGAGAAGGCGCTCCTGATCGACTCGGGGATGCAGGTCCATAACGCCCGTGACATCGCACAGTCGCTCACCCCTCTTCCAGTCGAGCTCCTGAACACCCATGCCGACATGGACCACACCGGCAGCAATGAGCAGTTCGATTCCTTCTACATGCATCCGGAGGAAGAGGCGCACTACAGGCGCGGCGGCAAGGGGGGCAGACTGATCCCGGTCAGGGACGGCGACGAGCTGGACCTTGGGAACCGGAAGCTCAGGATCATCCACCTTCCCGGACATACGCCCGGGAGCATCGCGGTACTGGATGTGTCTTCCCGTGTGCTGATCAGCGGCGATCCCGTGCAGGAGCACGGCCGCATCTTCATGTTCGGCGAACACAGAAACATGAGTGACTATATCGCCAGCCTGGAAAAACTGGACCGGATGAAGGGCGAATTCGATGAGCTGTGGCCCTCCCACGCGGATCTCCCGGTCAGTCCGGACGCGATCGGCAGGCTGATCGAGGGCGCAAAAAAGGTCATGCGCGGTGAAGTCCGCGGAACTCCGGAAGAATTCCACGGCATGAAGATCACCGCGTATGACCTGGGACTTACTGTACTGCTCTGCGATGCATGATGGTGCGAAAGTATTACCCTTCTCCGGCTTTTCTGTTGCTCAGGCCGCCTTTATCCCTGCGCACCAGATCCGGAGAAATTCCCTGGTATTTTTTGAATACCTTCGAAAAATATGTGCTGTTTTCAAACCCCAGAAGATCTGACACTTCGTAGACCAGTCTCCCCTGTTGCAGCAGTTCCCTCCCCTTCTCTACCTTTTTACGATTAATGTAATCCACAAAGCTCTGACCGATCTCCCGCTTGAACAGCGTACTGAGATATGTATTTGAGACACCGATGTTCCTGGCCACTTCTATCAGCTGAATATGCTCATACATGTGGGCATCTATATATTCCAGCGCCTGTTTCAGGATCTCTGACTGGCTGCACTTATAGCGCACCAGAAAATGTGTATAATATGCAGCCGCGAATCTTGTGATCCAGTCCTTCATCTCCTCCAGACTGACGATCATCATTACCTTCTGGTAGTGACAGTTATCATTGTCTATTAATATCTCCTCGATCGATCCGCTTAGAGACTGTGCCGTCATCGAGAATATCCCCATGACGTCCAGGAAAACCCTGCGCAGGACATTGATATGCGCATAGGGTTCCTTTTTAATTACATCACAGATCTCTTCCAGGATCTGAACGGTTTTCCCTGTATGAAAGTCTGACACTTCCGTGCTCAAAAGCTTTAAGAGATCATGGACGTCCCTTGGGCTCTGAAGACTGTATTCCGGCTTCCGGGTAATCCGGCATATCTGCTGATCCTCATCGTAGAAGCTGTTATAGATTACCTGCTCCGCCATACTGATTCCATTGCTGATCTCTGCGCTTCCCTTCATATCATTTTCATAGATCCCGAAATAGCAGCGGCCGTTGAATACTTCTTCCATTGCGTTTTTCAGGTTTTCATACTCCTGATCCCGGTAGCGTTCAAAAAGCAGGAAGCAGCCCAGCTGATTCCCTTTGTGGACCAGAATATAATCAATCCCGATGCTTTCCAGTTCTTTTCTGATATAGTTCGTTATTTTATAGGCTTTTCCCTGGCTGCTCTGCTCCTGCTGGATCACACACAGGACCGTACAGATCTTCGCATTTTTCTCAAAGGGATTTCTGCTGATCAGATCTTCATACGTCAGTTCCTGCCTGATGCCGGAATATACCTCGCTTCTGCCCGGATAATGCTGATCCTGTTCATCCGTTTCTCCGGAAATGGATGCCAGGCATTTTTTCAGGGTTTCGATCAGTTCTTCCGCCGAAAGGTTCAGTTTGCGCAGATAGTCAAATGCGCCGGCTTTCATGGCTTCTTTCACCATGTCAAACTCTTCGTTACAGCTGACCACAATCACCTTGCACTCGAGTCCGTGCGTCCTGATATAATCCAGTATCTGCAGGCCGTTGATCCGTGAGATATTCAGATCCAGCAGGATGATATCCGGATTGTTGGCACATATGCTGTCTACAGCCTCCTGCCCATCTCTGGCGTCTTCCAAAAGCTCCAGTTCCAGTTCCTCCCAGTTGACCAGCTGACGCAGTCCAACTCGGGCAAGAAGCTCATCTTCTACGATCAATACTTTCTTCACACCATGCCTCCCGGGTCA
>CADCOU010000364.1 GCA_902803155.1 uncultured Lachnospiraceae bacterium
TCCTCGATGTGGACAGAGGTATATACATCATCTCTGACAAGGCGCTCACTCAGAAGGACCGCGTCCTCGTAGTTGTAACCTTCCCAGGTCATGAATCCGATCAGCGGGTTCTTGCCCAGTGCAAGCTCTCCGCCGGATGTGGAAGCGCCGTCCGCGATGATCTCACCTGCTTCGACGGTGTCTCCCTTGAAGACGATCGGTCTCTGGTTGTAGCAGTTTGACTGATTGCTGCGCACAAACTTGCGCAGATGATACTCATCTCTCTGACCATCCTCGGTGCGGATAATGATGCGGTTCGCCTCGGCGCGCTCGACCGTACCCGCATTCTTTGCAAGTACGCATACACCCGAGTCGACAGCAGCTTTGACTTCCATACCGGTACCGACGGCAGCAGCCTCGGTCGTCAGCAGCGGAACTGCCTGTCTCTGCATGTTGGAACCCATCAGAGCACGGTTCGCGTCGTCATTCTGCAGGAACGGGATGAGCGCCGTCGCAACTGAGAAGACCATCTTCGGAGAGACGTCCATGTATTCAAACATGGTCTTGCGGTACTGCTGTGTCTGGTCGCGGAAACGTCCGGACACATTCTTATTAATGAAATAACCGTTCTCGTCCAGCTTGGTGTTCGCCTGGGCGATATGGTAGTTATCCTCTTCATCCGCCGTCATGTAGACAACTTCATCCGTAACACGCGGATTCTCCGGATCGCTGCGGTCTACCTTGCGGTAAGGAGCCTCGACGAATCCGTACTTGTTGATACGCGCATAGCAGGCCAGCGAATTGATCAGGCCGATGTTCGGACCTTCAGGAGTCTCGATGGGGCACATGCGTCCGTAATGGGAATAATGGACGTCGCGGACTTCGAATCCGGCACGGTCCCTGGACAGGCCGCCCGGGCCGAGTGCGGAGAGACGTCTCTTGTGCGTCAGCTCGGACAGCGGGTTATTCTGATCCATGAACTGGGACAGCTGGGACGATCCGAAGAACTCCTTGACTGCCGCAGTGACCGGTTTGATATTGATCAGGGACTGGGGAGTGATCCCCTCGATCTCCTGTGTGGTCATACGTTCACGGACGACTCTCTCCAGACGGCTCAGACCGATGCGGTACTGGTTCTGCAGGAGTTCTCCCACCGCACGGATACGGCGGTTGCCCAGATGATCGATGTCATCGCTGTTGCCGATGCCGTATTCCAGATGCATGTTGTAGTTGATCGATGCCAGGATATCTTCTCTGGTAATATTCTTCGGAATCAGATCCTGCACATGCGTGCGGATATCTTCCCGGAGCGCCTCTTCATTCAGGACACCGTCCTCGGTATTGCGTTCCAGCATATTTTTCAGTTCCGGATAGTATACCAGTTCCGTGATCCCGAGTTCTTCCGGTTCGCAGTCCAGATATGCTTTCAGGTCGACCATCATGTTGGAAAGCACCCTTACGTTGCGCTCTTCCGCCGCCAGAACGACACATGCAACCGCCGCATTCTGAATGCGGTCCGCCTGATCGGCAGTCAGAACACTGCCTGCCTCGGCAAGAATCTCGCCGGTATTCTCATCAACGACGTCCTCTGCCAGCGTATGTCCGGTGATCCGGTTCCTGAGCAGAAGTTTCTTATTATATTTATAGCGGCCGACCTTGGCCAGATCATAACGGCGTGAATCAAAGAACATGCCGTTGATCAGCGTCTCCGCACTTTCGACAGCAAAAGGCTCACCCGGGCGGATCTTCTTGTACAGCTCTCTCAGGCCGCTCTCATGGTCATTGGCCTCGTCCTTCTCAAGAGTCGCAAGGATCTTCGGCTCTTCGCCGAACAGATCGATAATCTGGGCATTGGTGCCGACTCCAAGGGCGCGGACCAGCGTCGTAACCGCAACTTTGCGGGTACGGTCAACGCGTACATAAAAAACATCATTGGAGTCTGTCTCATACTCCAGCCATGCGCCTCTGTTCGGGATCACAGTGCAGGAATAGAGAGGTTTGCCAAGCTTGTCGCGGGTGATCCCGTAATAGATGCCGGGGCTCCGGACCAGCTGGCTGACGATAACACGCTCCGCACCGTTGATCACGAATGTGCCGGTGTCTGTCATCAGCGGAAGATCTCCCATGAAGATCTCATGCTCACTGATCTCGTCATTCTCTTTGTTATGGAGTCTCACCCGTACCTTCAGGGGGGCTGCATAGGTGGCATCTCTCTCGGCGCACTGCTCGATGGTGTACTTGACATCATCCCTGCAGACCTGGAAGGTGGTAAATTCAAGGCTGAGTTTTCCGCCGTAATCCTCAATCGGGGAAATGTCATGCAGCGCTTCATCCAGTCCGTCTGTGAGGAACCAATCATAGGAGTTCTTCTGAACTTCGATCAGGTTCGGCATCTCCAGCACTTCCTGGCTTCTCTGGAAGCTCATGCGCATGTTTCTTCCAGCCTTTACCGGGCGAATTCTGTTTTTTTCCATTAACTGTTCACCTCTGTACTTTCTGCTGTCAAAATGTCTGATTTTAGGGCGCAATAAGCCCATGGCGCATAGTCATGGACAATAATGCAACGTACAGACTATCACACCACGGGCTCGCTGTCAAACAGTTTTTTTGATTAAATCTAAATTTTCTGCTGCGGCTTCAAACGCTCAAAACGCGCTGAAGACGCATATTCTCATGCCTCTTCTCAACGCCACTGGAAATTCTTCAGTCCGATGATATAGAGCGCAGCGACGACGATCGGAACGAAATACTTGAAGATCGGTTTCATCCAGTCCTGAACCTTCAGGCCTTCGCCGGCATTCGCTTCCGCCTTGAAGTTCTCCCAGCCCCATCCGAAATGGTCACTGACACAGAACACAGTCATGACAAGCGCGCCGATCGGAAGCAGGTTCGTGCTGACGATGAAATCCCAGAAGTCAAGCCATGCACTGCCCTCCGCGAACGGCTGGAAATGGAATACGCTGTATCCGAGAGCCGTCGTGATCGCAGAAACGAATACGATGATGGCGCAGATAAGCGAACCCTTCTTGCGGTCCCAGCCCGTAAGTTCTCTGACACAGGCCAGAATGTTCTCGCAGACCGCAAGCACCGTCGAGAACGCCGCGAATGTCATAAACAGGAAGAAAATGGTTCCCCAGATACGGCCGCCTGCCATCGTGTTGAACACGCCTGCCATCGTATTGAACAGGAGCGCCGGACCGGCGTCGACTTCAAGACCGAGGGACGAGCAGGCCGGGAACATGATCAGTCCTGCCATGATCGCCACAAAGGTGTCCAGGATAATGACATTTACGGACTCGCCCAGAAGAGAGCGCTCTTTGCCGATGTAGCTTCCGAAGATCGCCATGGAACCGATGCCGAGCGACAGGGTGAAGAACGCCTGGTTCATCGCAGCAACGACTACACTGAAGTTGATCTTGGTAAAGTCGGGTATCAGATAGAAACGGAGGCCGGCGCCGGCGCCGTCCAGCGTAAAGCTTCTGATCGCAAGAGCGACCATCAGGAGCAGCAGCGCAACCATCATGTACTTGGTCACACGCTCAAGTCCGGACTGGATATTGAAAGACAGCAGGACAAACGCGATGATAACTACAGCAGCAAGGTATCCGACATTCAGTCCCGGGTTAGTGATCATCGGAACAAATCCGAGATCCGCGGTCTTGCCGGTCAGGAAGCTTACAAAATAGTAAAGGATCCAGCCTGTGACAACCGTGTAGAATGCCATCAGCGCAA
>CADCOU010000365.1 GCA_902803155.1 uncultured Lachnospiraceae bacterium
CGGGATCCGGGGAAGGAGAGCATGGTCTGAACCTTTCTCCAGAAGCACGAAATCAGGGGATGAGTCCCTGCTTGCGGCAGCGGAATGCGCCAGGATCGGATTCACAGAAAAGTTCTCCCCTTTCTCAGAAGTGATGAAAAAAGGAAAAACAAGTCTCCGGAACAGGGCACAGGCTCTGTGGGAACTGGTCATCGCCTGCGGGATCCCCCGGAAACTGGACATTCTCAGGGACAGGTACAGGGAAGCAGGCATGGAAGAGAGAGCGTCGGAATACGATCAGGTGCTCGGCGTGATTTCCGATGTCCTGGATGAGGCATCCGGGCTGATCGGTGAGGAGATCGTTACACGAAAGCAATTCATGGAGATACTCCGCGCAGGCTTTTCTGAAGCAAAGATCGGCATCATTCCTCCGGGGATCGACGAAGTGCATATCGGTGATCTGCAGAGGACGAGGCTGGAACATATCCGGGCTGTCATTTTCCTGGGACTGAATGAAGGAGTTGTACCCGGACCGAGGGCCATGGGCGGAGTCCTGAATGATATGGAAAGGGAGTATCTGAAGGATCGTAATGTGCATCTGGCTCCGACCGCACGTGAGGAGGCCAATATCCAGCAGTTTTATCTGTATCTGACGCTGACCAAACCGTCAGACCTGCTCGTGCTGTCGTGGTCCGGATCCTCGCGGGACGGAAAAGAACTGAGACGCGCCCCGGTGGTGAATGCTGCGGCGAAGCTGTTCCCGGGCAAGACTCTCCTTCCGTCCGCATCGGATAATCCATACTTCGCCGTCACTTCGCCCCGCACCGGTCTCAGGATCCTGGCTGACGGGATCGCATCCTGGCTCGGAAGCGACGGGGAGACTGCTGCCGGGAGAGAGAATAAACTGAAAGAACTTCTGAGGATCTATGAGAAAACAGACAGAGAATGGAAGGAGACTGTCTCATCCATTCTGCAATCCGCCGCGAAGAGCGGTATGACTGCGCAGATCGACCCGGAGACTGCGGCGAGACTTTACGGGAGCGTCCTGTACGGCAGTATTTCCAGACTGGAAAGGTTTGCGGCCTGCCCGTTCAGGCAGTACGCGGAATATGGCCTGAAGCTGACGGAGAGAGATACATTTACGATTGAAAATCCGGATATAGGAACACTGCTGCATAAGTCGATCGAACTGTTTTCCGCGAAAATGAACCGGAATCCGGAAGGCTATACCTGGGATTCGATTCCGGACAAAGTAAGGGACCGCTGGGCGGAAGAGGCACTCTATGAAGCTTCGGCGTTGAAATCAGAACAGCTTTACCGGGATTCAGAACGCGGAATGAACATAATCGGGAGATGCGTCAGGATCATGAAACGGTCTGTGCGGACGATCCAGACACAGGTTCGCAGCGGTCTGTTTGTCCCGGCAAGATTCGAGGTTTCTTTCAGTGAAGATGACCTGATGATCGGCGCCGGAGAGCTTCCGGGAGGCGTAAAGCTGCAGCTGAAAGGGCGGATCGACCGGATCGATGAATGCGACGACCCGCAGAGCGGAAAACTGTATGTGAAGATTATCGATTACAAGTCTTCCGGCAGGAAGGTAGATCTGGACAGATTTATCGACGGGGAGCAGCTCCAGCTCGTGGTCTATATGGATGCCGCCGCGCGTATGGAGCAGAAAGCCAACAGTTCACGCAGTGTGGTATGCGCGGGCATGTTCTACTATACCATGCAGAATCCGGTTCTCTCTTCCGACAAGGCGGGGGACGATCCTGAGATTGCGATGCTGAAAGAAATGAAAGTAAGCGGGCTGCTTAACGAAAGCCCGGATGTAGTGAGGAGGCTGGATAAGACACTGTCTTCCGGAAGCGGCAGTTCGCTGGTGATCCCGGCAACCATAAATAATGACGGAAGCCTGAGAGCAAACAGCAGTTCCGTAACCGCGGATCAGATCGAGGACCTCAGAGCGTATTCCAGAGAGAAGATACGCCGGATCTCCGCGTCGATCCTCAGCGGCGAGATCCGTCCTCATCCGTCCAGATATTCAGATAATGAAACTGCATGCAGATACTGCGGTTACAGCGATGTCTGCCATTTCAGCGAACTGGAAAAGGGTATGGAATACAATGTGAGGACGAAACGCGGAGATCAGGAGAGATGGTCGGCCATCAGGCAGCTGATCCGCCCTGAAGTTTCAGAGCAGGAAGAGACCGGAGGTGCCGGGGATGGCAGATAAGATCAGATGGACAGAGGAACAGCTGAATGTGATTGGTTCCAGAGACCAGTCCCTGCTGGTCAGTGCAGCAGCCGGATCCGGAAAGACAGCCGTGCTGGTGCAGAGGATCCTGGATCAGATCCTGGACCCGGAGCATCCTGTCGATATCGACCGGATGCTGGTCGTCACGTTCACGAACGCTGCCGCTTCGCAGCTTCGTGAGAAGATCCGGGAAAAGCTGGAAGAGGCGCAGGATATTGCCGCCGTTGACGGGAATGAGGCAAAACAGAATATCGCCGCAAGGCAGCTGTCGCTTCTGGGCAGCGACCATATCGAGACGATCGACCGGTTCTGCAGGGAGGTTGTACTGGACCATTCTGCCCTGATCGGGATCGATCCCTCATTCCGCATAGCGGACGATGGCGAGCGGAAACTTCTGCAGTCAGATGCCGCAGCACAGGCAATCGAAGAGGCATACGCGATCGAAGATCCGCAGTTTGCCGGGGATTACCGGGATTTCTCGGAACTGTACGCTCCGGGGAAAACGGACAGCAAACTGGAGGATATGGTCCTCCGGTTCTATACGTTTTCGGAATCGCATGCGTTCCCGCGCATCTGGAGGAGAGAATGCGCTCAGCAGTATCGTGGGGATGCGGCTGGCAGTGAATGGATGCAGTTCCTGCTGGATACGGTCCGTATGAGGATCCGTGAGCTGCATGTCCGGCTCCGGAACCTGCTTGATGTATGCAGGCAGGATGAAGGCCCCTACCAGTACACGGGCGCGCTGGAGGATGATGACCGGTTACTGGAGAGCCTGGAAAACTGCCTGGATATGGATGAATACCACAGGATTCTGGGCAGTCTCAGCTGGACGAAGCTGGGGTCAGAGAGAAAAGGCGGCCCTTATGTGGATCCGGTGAAGAAGAAATATGTGCAGGAAGCCCGTAAAGGGATCAAAAAAGATCTGGAGAGCCTTCAAAACCGCATATTCCTTCTGTCTGAGGAAGAGACAGACAACCTGAGGCATCAGACTGCCCGGTACATGGATGTCCTTGTACGCCTTACGGATCATTTTGAAGATGTGTTTTCGCAGATGAAGAAGGACAGGAACATCGCGGACTTCTCAGACGTCGCCCACAATGCGCTGAGGATCCTGATCCGGACAGATGAGGACGGAGCACCTGTAAAAGACGCGGAAGGGGAATATATACGGACAGAAACTGCCGATGAATACGCGTTATTCTTCGATCAGATCTACATCGACGAATACCAGGATTCGAACCCGGTACAGGAACTCCTTCTGTGGAGCGTTTCCAGGGAGCAGTCTGGGGGGCATAACCGATTCCTGGTCGGTGATGTAAAACAGAGCATCTACCGGTTCCGGATGGCAGATCCGGAGATCTTCAACAGCAAGGCACAGACGTGGCCGGAAGATTTCAGCGCGGCTCACAGAAGGATCGATCTTCACGCCAATTTCAGGAGCAGGCAGTGCATCCTGGATGTGGTCAATCTCATCTTCCGGCAGGTCATGCGCCGGGAAGTCGGCGGCATCGAGTACGATGAGAGAGAGATGCTGAGCCGTGGATATCCATATCCGGAAGATCCGGATGAACTGGCCCCGGAACTTCTGCTTATCGAGACCGGCGATGTTCCCGGTGCGGACACCAGAGTCGAAGCAGAAGCCGAGGCAGTCGCGCAGAGGATCCTCCAGATCGTCGGGAAGATGCAGATCTATGATAAGGAGAAAAATGAATACAGAGCCGTGACATACGGGGACATCACGATCCTCCTCAGA
>CADCOU010000366.1 GCA_902803155.1 uncultured Lachnospiraceae bacterium
CATTTACGGTAGAACAGAAACGGCTGGGAAGCGAAGACTTCCGTAAGATACCGGGAGGAATGCCCGGGGCAGAGACAAGAGGAATCATCCTGTTCTCGGAAGGCGTCGCGAAGGGCCGCATCACGAAAGAAAAGATGTGCGAAGTCCTGTCAGAGAACCCGGCAAGGCTCTACGGAATGTATCCGAAGAAAGGTGTTCTGCAGGAGGGGTCTGATGCGGACATCGTGATCCTGGATCCGGAAGGCAGGAAGGTGATCACAGCCTCGGAGCAGGTATCAGAATGTGACTACGCCCCGCTCGAGGGGCTGGAGGTTACCGGGACGATCGATGAGGTTTATCTGCGCGGGCAGAAGATCGCAGAGGACGGCCGGGTGATCCTGGAAAACCAGGGGCAGTATGTGAAGCGTTCACTTCCGGGGTTCTTCCTATGATTACGGATCAGCTTGTCATCGTACGCGGCGGCGGCGACCTTGCCACCGGTGTGATCTGGGCGCTCCGCCATGCCGGCTTTCCGGTACTGATCCTGGAGAGCGCGCATCCAAGTGCGATCCGGAGAACCGTGGCGCTTTCTGAGGCAGTATACGAAGGCTCTGCGACGGTGGAGGATATCACGGTCCGGTTTGCGCAGAACCTGGATCAGGCAGAATATATCCTGTTTGAAGACGGGATCGCCATGCTGACCGATCCGGAGGGAAGTGCGATCCGTGATATTGTCAACAGAGGGAGCTCATACAGTGAGTGGGATACGGGGCTGACCACGCTGGAAGGCGGAGGAAGACACCTGTTCCTGACGGCAGTCGTCGACGCGATCCTCGCGAAGAGAAATCTGGGGACTACAAAAGACATGGCTCCCTTCGTCATCGCACTGGGGCCCGGATTTACCGCAGGGACAGACTGTGACACCGTGATAGAGACCATGCGCGGACACCGCCTCGGAAGACCCGTCCGGGAGGGGAGCGCGCTCCCGAATACAGGGGTTCCGGGACTGATCGCGGGACATGCTGAGGACCGTGTCATACACAGCCCTGCCTCCGGGATTCTTCACACACTGGCGCAGATCGGCGATACAGTGCAGCAGGATCAGGAGATCGCGAGGATCGACGCGGAGGATGGCAGCGGCAGCGTTCCTGTGAAGGCATCCTTCACAGGGCTTCTCCGAGGGCTGATCCGGGACGGATTCCGGGTCACGGAAGGCTTTAAGATCGCTGATATCGATCCCCGCACGGAGGAATATGAAAACTGCTTTACAATCTCCGACAAGGCCCGGGCCCTGGGCGGCGCGGTCGTTACGGAACTGGTTGGATATACAGCCAGGAAAGCGGTGGATGAGCATTAAACTGACCATTAAATGATGTGATCCGTACGCCTATAATAAGGCACTCGCGTAGGGCAGAACCCGTTTGAGATTGCAGGTGTTCTATGGTACAATCACGTTGGAAATTGGTGTAAACAAGCAGGCGTGAACAAGCCTGAACCTGTCGGCTGATTAATCAGATATGCTGGAGGAATAATCTATGGAAACTGTCGGGAAAAGTTTCAAGCGTGTGGACGCCTGGGGCAAGGTTACGGGTGAGGCGAAATATACCAATGACCTGATGCCGAAGGACTGCCTGCAGGCAAAAGTTGTCCGGTCAACCATTGCAAATGGCATGGTCAGATCGATCGACATCTCGGAGGCGGAGAAAGTTCCGGGAGTCGTGAAGATCCTGACCTGTTTTGATGTGCCTGATCTTCAGTTCCCGACTGCCGGTCATCCGTGGTCTGTCGAAGCGGCGCATCAGGATGTTCCGGACCGCAAGCTGCTCAACGCAAGAGTCCGCCAGTGGGGGGATGAGATCGCGGCGGTCGTGGCAGTGGACAATGTCGCGGCGGAGAGAGCCGCCCGCCTGGTAAAGGTCGAGTACGAAGAGTACGAACCGATCCCCACGATAGAGCAGGCACTTGAACCGGGGGCAACGCCTCTGCATCCGGACATCCGCAAGGATAACATCTTCGTGCATACCTCTTTCAAGACTTCGCCGGATTACAGCTATGATGAGGCGAAGAAGAAGGCGGTCGAAGAATACGGAGAGGAAAACCTGATCGAGGTCAGCGATACCTACCGCACCCCGAGGATCTCGCACTGCCATATCGAGCTGTGCACGAGCTGGGCGTACGTCGATACGAACGGCAAGGTAACCGTGGTCGCCTCCACCCAGATCCCGCACATCATGCGCCGCGTGATCTCCCAGGCGATCGGCTGGCCGATCGGTAAGATCCGCGTGATCAAGCCGTATATCGGCGGTGGATTCGGC
>CADCOU010000367.1 GCA_902803155.1 uncultured Lachnospiraceae bacterium
ACGAGGTATGGAAAGACTACTCAACTATCGTGGCTATGACTTTCCAAAAAGCTGGGAAATATAAGGAGCTGACAAATTCTCTCATACTCACATCGAGACCGTAGTTTTGCTGACGGGAAATAAATAATGTAGGGCTGAAAATGTTTGTAATCAAGGCCGGGCAGATAGCAGAGTGGTCTTCGATGACAGCGATCCCAGCAATCAGGCGGCAGTAAAAAGCTTTGGCGATACGCCAAAGCTTTTTCAGTGGAATGTCATCTTAGCACGGACATGTCTCACTCTGCTTCTGTTTCCGCTGCAGGCGCTGCACCAAGAGAAGCAGCCGCTTCCGCTGCAACTTCCTCGCCAAGGTATTTTGCTATAATCTCTTCATAGGTACCATCTGCAACGATATTGGCAAGGCCTGCATTGAACTGATCCAGGAGATCCTGCTTATCTTCTGAGAATACTACGAAACCATAGGGCGATCCTTCATTTTCAGAACCATCGACAACTTCCATGCTTAGCTCCAGATCCTGGATCTGAATCTTCATGATCTGGGTATCTTCAAAGCATCCCGCAACTTCTCTGGTCTCTACTCCGTAATACATCGTAAGAGAACCGTCATAGTATTTGATCTCGAAACCATACTGGTCTTTCAGGCTCTCTGCGTACAGCGCGCCCAGAGTTCCGTTCTTGACTCCGACCGTCTTCCCCTCCAGGTCTTCAAAGCTTTTTATTTCTTCATCGATCCGGGCGGCAAGACACTGTGTCATAAAATAATAGCCATCTGAGAAATACCATCCGTCCGAGGCACGTTCGTCTGTTATTGATGCACCCGCGATCATACCATCTGCTTCTCCGGCCTTGCAGGCTTCAATTGCCGGATCCCACCCCAGGCTCTTCAGTTCATATTCAAATCCCTGGTCCTGCGCGATTGCTGCAAGAATATCTACATCGATACCGACAAACTGTCCCTCTTCATCTGTGTATTCAAACGGCTTGAAAACCGTATCTGTGGCAATCGTTAAACTGTCTGCGGCAAAAACATTCATTCCTAATGCTGCGGTAAAGACTATGGCAATCGTGAACTGTACAAGTTTTCTTTTCATAATTACTTCATCCCTCCATATGAACACAACGGTTGCCTCAAAAAAAGCCAGGATTGATTCTGCATAATACCTTGATTGTATTTTAATGGCATTTACAAAAACATGTCAAGCATGTTTACACAAGATAGCCGGAATGCGAAGTTACCGGATGTCGGAAGCACTCATGTCTATGCTTTATGCACGCAGGCGCCCTCCCGCTGCCGGGAGGGCGCCCAAAAGGAAGAAAATGAATATCAGTCATCCAGATCCACGTTTTTCTCCAGCATGGATCCGTCGTTTACGCTGAAGTCATATTCGAATTCCATACCGTCTTTCGTGCGGAACTCGATCTCAAATTTCTCGACGCCGTCATCGGTATCCTTCGCGCACTTTGTGAACGTAACGTCACCCTCAGCAAAGCCGGCATCCTTCAGAGCCGCTTCCTTTGCCTTCTCTTCGGTGAACTCTCCGGACGTTTCCGCCGCTGCCTGGTTCATCAGTGCCGCGAGTTCGACATCGTCCTCTGCTTCCCACAGATCCTGGCCCTGATCGACGATCGCGCCGGTGGAGACATCGATATCGAAGTCGAACTTCATCTCACCCGGGAGGAAGAAGTCGATCTCATAGATCTTCCTGCCGTCGTCAAAGGAGGTACCCTTCTTCTCGAAGATGACCTGGCTTTCAGACACGCCGGCCGCCTCAAGTGCGGTCTTCGCAGCGTCATCCAGAGTAGTGCCTGCGGCAAACGCGTTTCCAGCGCATCCAAGTACCATAGTTCCCATCAGCATTGCAGCTGCCATTGTAGCAAAACCTTTATTCATTTTTATATCCTCTCTTTCCTGATTCTAATAAGTATTTTTGGGGTTCCGTCCCCTTTGTTTTGTTTTGTTGGACTGATCATAACAGGGCGCTTGTCACAGCAGTGTCACAGACCTTTTTACTGCATAATGCGCTGCAGCTGTGGTAAGATAAGAAACCAGAGGTACAGGATGTTTTTCAGGACAGGCAACAGAGTAAGGAGGTTACAGGATGCTGAAGAAATACAGATATGACGGGAAAAAGAAGTTTAGTCTGGCGAAGGTATCAACTAATGAGACATCTCTGGAATCGGACCGGAAATCAGCTGAAGCGAAGATGCAGAAAAACTTTGACAAGATCAATGATCTGCAGAAAAAGCTGTACGCTGAAAAGAAAGAAGGCGTAATCTTCCTGTTCCAGGCAATGGACGCGGCCGGAAAGGATGGAACGATCAGTTCTGTTCTCACCTGCCTGTCGCCCCATGGGGTAAATGAGACCGCTTTTAAAGCTCCGAGTTCCATCGAATCAGCGCACGATTTTCTCTGGAGGATCGAGAAGGCTTCCCCTATGAAGGGTGAGATCACGATCTTCAACCGGTCCCAGTATGAAGATGTACTGATCCATCGTGTGAAGAAGCTGTACCTGAATCAGTCGATGGCAGACAGGATCGACCGGGATAAGGTCCTGGATTACCGCTATGAGGATATCTGCAACTATGAGAAGTATCTGTGGCACAACAGTGTGCGGACCGTGAAGATCTTCCTGAACGTTTCGAAAGAAGAGCAGGCACGCCGTTTCCTGTCCCGGATCGAGGAACCGGAGAAAAACTGGAAGTTCTCGGCTTCTGATTATGAAGAACGCAAGTACTGGGACGGTTACCAGGAGGCTTTTGAGATCGCGATCAATAAGACTGCGACAAAAGAAGCTCCGTGGTATGTCGTGCCGGCTGATCACAAGTGGTATATGCGCTATGTGGTCAGTGAGATCATTCTTCATACTCTGCAGGATATGGATCCCAAATATCCCGAAGTGACAAAGGAAAGACTCGAAGAATTTGCCGGTTATAAAGCAGAACTTGAAAAAGAGCTTGGCAAGTAAACATTCAGGCATAAGGGGAAAAAGATGAAAGCACCATTTTCAAAATATCTTGATTCACTGGTCCCGGGGCTCAGGAGACTGATCGGGATACTGGAACAGGACTATGACTATGTCAGTGTCCTTTCTACGGACTCAAAGGGACTCATCGTGCGAATCTCACAGCATTCGAAATCCGTAGGCAATAAGACGATGACTACAGAGCGCGGCACGGTCGTCCGTGTTTATAAGGACGGACTGTACAGTGAATATGCGCTGGACCGGTTTGATCCGGAAGATCCGGAAAGTGCTGCCGGGGAGATCAGGGAAACGCTGGAAGCACAGGCGGAAGTACTGCGCAGATGCAGCGCTGAAGTATTTGAAACCGGGAAACTGTCAGATGAACCGCTGGAATTCCTCGTGGAAAAGGAAACCGGCTCTCTTCCGGAAGAGGCAGACCTTTCCTCGCTGGTGGAGCAGCTTGCCGGCATCTCGGATAAAGGGATGTCGATGTCGGAGTATATGCTGGACTGCATAGCCAATGCCCAGTCTACCCATATCTGCAAGCTGTTCATGACAAAAAACAGATATCTGCGCCAGAGCTATGTATACAGTGAAGGGAACGTGGCGGCGATCCTCGGCAGGGACGGCCAGAACAGGATCGGTTATGCAGGAGTCTCAGGCCTGGGCGGACCGGAACTCTTTGAGAAGCTCTCGGAGAAACTGGAATACGCGGTTTCCAGTGGAGTGGAGATGCTGGATGCGGACCGCATCGTTCCGGGCGAGTACGAGATCATCACGACGCCTGAAGTCTCAGGACTGATCGCACATGAGGCGTTCGGCCACGGTGTGGAGATGGATATGTTTGTGAAGGGCAGGGCTCTGGGCGCCGAGTATATTGACAGGCAGGTAGGATCCGGGCTGGTTACGATGCATGAAGGCGCGCTCTGCGCAGAAAATGTGACAAGTTATGCTTTTGATGACGAAGGGACGCCTGCAGGGGATGTCACAGAGATAGACGGGGGCATTCTTAAGACCGGTATCTGTGACGCCCTGAGTGCGCTGCGCCTGGGCGTTCAGCCTACAGGCAACGGAAAACGGGAGAATTTTGAGCACAAAGTCTATACCCGTATGACAAACACGATCTTTGATTCGGGCACGGACAGCCTGGAAGACATGATCGCATCGGTGCAGCACGGATATCTGCTCGAAGGGGTGCAGAGCGGCATGGAAGACCCGAAGCACTGGGGGATCCAGTGCATCGTGCAGATGGGCCGCGAGATCAGAGACGGGAAACTCACGGGCAAGGTGGTGTCGCCTGTCATCATGACCGGCTATGTGCCCGATCTTCTCGGAAACATTACCATGGTAAGCACCGACCGCGGAGTTTTCGGAAACGGAGGCTGCGGCAAGGGACATAAGGAATGGGTCAAGGTATCAGACGGAGGCCCGTATCTGAAAACAGTGGGGAGGCTCGGATGATGGATAAATACATTGAAATACTGAAATCATGCGGCGCCGACGCATGGGAGATCACCGACACGAAGACAAGGGGCTGGGAGTTCTACTTTATAGGCCGCAGGCTTGACCAGAACCGCGCGAAAAATGTGGAACACATCAATCTGAAAGTATATAAGCTGAGCGAAGACGGGAAGTCTCTGGGAATCGCTTCCGCGGAAGTTTCTCCTACTGAAAGTGAGGAGGGTATCCGTGCGGCAGCAGAGAGCCTTGTTTACCAGGCTTCACTTGTAAAGAACAGACCTTATAAGCTGAATCAGCCGCAGCAGGTAAAGCTCCCTGACGCAGAACTGAATCCGCTCGCGGCGGAAGCAGAAGGCTTTATCAAAACCCTGCAGGGCATAGAAGAAACCGAAACGGAATATCTGAATAGTTTCGAGATATTTGTAAACCGGAACGAGAAAAGGCTGGTCACATCTGAGGGGATCGATATCACCCAGTCCTGGCCGACCGCCATGATAGACCTGGTCGTAAATGCCAGGAAGGACAATCACGAGATAGAGCTCTATCGGCTGTATGATCTCGGTTCCTGTGAGCCGGATCAGATCAGACAGGATATTCAGGAGCTGCTGCAGTTCGGGAAAGACCGGCTGCTTGCAGCCGGGACGCCTAAGCTTGAGAATACTCCCGTCGTGCTTTCGACGGATGCGGCGGTTTATGTATATCAATACTTCCTCAGCCAGCTGAATGCCGCATATCTTGTCAGGGGCGTGAGCAGCTGTGAGATCGGGAAACCGATTGCGGAAAACATAGAAGGGGACAGGATCACGATAAAAGCGTTAAGAGAGCTTCCCGGATCGCCCTGCAACTATGCTTACGATGAAGAAGGCGCTCCGATCAGGGACGAGATACTCATGGAGGAGAGCGTACCGAAAAAGTTCGTCGGAAACAGAATGTTCTCACAGTATATCGGGTTGGATGATTCGTTCATCGTTTCCAACTGGAGCGTTTCCGGCGGCAGAAAGAGCGCAGATGAGCTGCGGGAAGGGGAATTCCTTGAAATCGTCGAGTTTTCTGATTTCCAGGTGGACAGCATGACCGGGGATATATTCGGTGAGATCAGGCTCGCCTATTATCATGACACGAAAGGAACCGTGACGCCTGTAAGCGGCGGCTCCGTTTCGGGAAGCATGCTGGACAATATTGCGCACATGCAGATGTCAAAGGAGACAAGGCGCTATTCCAACGCCGAGATACCTTCCGTGACAAGACTGGAGAATGTCGTGATAGCAGGATAAAAAAATGTAAAGCAGACTTGACATTAGCCCTGCGTGGTGATATGCTCCTCTTGTAAAGCAAACTTTACATCCCGGCAGGGGATGTCAATCCCCTGCCGGGAGCAGCCTTTGAAACGGTTAAGGAAGGTGGCGCTATGAAAAACCGTATCGAGGAAATACGTAACCGTAAAGGGATACGGCAGGAGGAGTTCGCCAGGTTAATGGGAGTCTCGCGGCAGACGATCAGTTCGCTTGAAAACGGCCGGTACAACCCATCTATCATGCTGGCATACAAAATCGCAAAATACTTTGAGATGACGATCGAAGAAGTATTCATATTCGAGGAGGACTGATCATGTATAACAACAAAAAACTGATATTAAGCATTTTCTGGATCGTTCTGGGCGCCGTGCTGCTGGGACTGTCTGTGGCGGAAGTGCTGGATTCATCGATCTATGCCGGCATGGGCGGCGCACTCATAGCCATCGGCGTTCTTCAGGTCGCCCGGAATCTCAGATACCGGAAGGATACGGAGTATCGGGAAAAAATAGATACCGAAGTGAGTGACGAACGGAACAGATATCTCCGCATGATGAGCTGGTCCTGGACGGGTTATGTCGTTGTCCTGGCTGAGGCGGTCGGAGTGGTGGCTGCGATGATACTTGGGAAGCATACAGTCCAGCTCGTACTTTCCTATTCCGTGTGTCTGATACTGGCAGCCTACTGGATCTCTTATATGATCCTGAAAAACAAATACTGAGAATTAAAGAAGAAAAGGTGTTCAACATTGAAGGTTACATATCTGGGAACGACGATGCTCCTGTTTGATGACGGGGCGGATCAGCTGCTGTTTGACTGCCACGTGACCAGACCCTCCATCCCGCGATTCCTCTTCGGCAGGCTTACTACCGATGAAGCAGTCGCTGACCGGGTGATCCGGGAGTTTCGGATAGACAGGCTCCGGGGGATATTCATCTCGCATTCACATTGCGACCATGTGATGGACGCGCCGTATTTCGCACGGCGCTTAAAAGCGGATGTTTACGGATCCGCTTCTTCGCTGAACGTGGCAAGGGGCGGCGGCGTCAAGGAAGAGCGTCTTCATTCGTTTGGCGACAGCATGCTGTATCAGGTGGGAGGGTTCCGTGTTGAGGCAATCCCGTCCATCCACTCGAAGGCGCACTGGTATAACGATGATCTCGGGCAGACGATCGACGCCCCCCTGGCCCAGCCGGCGAGAAAGAAAGACTATAAAGAAGGCGGATCATTCGATTTCCTGATCACGCACGGAGACAGGAGATTCCTGATCCGCCCGAGCTATAATTATCTGGAAGGACAGCTGAACGGTATCCGTGCAGACGTCCTGTTCCTGGGGATCAGCGGCATCTCGAAGGACACGGGAGAGCGCAGGAGAAGGTTTTTCGAAGAGACGCTCGATAAGGTGCAGCCTGAGACAGTGGTCCCTGTTCACTGGGATAACTTTTTCAGTCCTCTGTACGGCAGGGTAAAAGGCCTGCCGCCTGTGATAGAAGACACGGGAAAATCCATGCGCTGTCTGAAGGAGAACTGCCGCATGCGCGGCTGCTCCTGCATCCTCCATGTCCCGCTGACAGTAAGGAATTACTGAGAGATCATTTCTTTATGACATACTGCGGCTCCCGCTGCGAAGCGCGGATCAGCTGTATAAGTATTGCTGCGGTGACAAATCCGGCTGCCATGCAGCTCGCGAAGAGAACGGTATAAGTTCCTTCTGCCCGGAACTGAGCCATATCCGACAGCAGCAGGTGATGCATGCTGCGGTAGAGCGCGGCTCCCGGGATCATCGGGATGGAAGTCACGATGAGAAGTCCCGTGGCA
>CADCOU010000368.1 GCA_902803155.1 uncultured Lachnospiraceae bacterium
CCGTGCGCCGAGCGGACGATCTCTCCGGCTTCTCTCGCAGCCTGCTCTATCTCATATATGATCCTGTCCATCCTGTTCTCCTTCCAGGAGCTGTGCGTACACTTCCCGTTTCGTCATCCCGCGGTCTTTCGCCACGGCCTTCATGGCATCCTTCCGGTCCATGCCGCTCTCCAGGTACTGCTGCATGTGCTGCTCAAGAGTCATCTCCGCGCGGACCGCCTCCTGCCTGGCACCGATCAGTTCCTTCCGGTCTCTTCCCGCAATCACCAGGACATACTCGCCTCTCGGATCCTGCGTTTCATAGAGAGAGACCGCCCCTGAGATCGTTGTCCTCCGGATCTCCTCATGCACCTTGGTCAGTTCACGGCAGATGCTCAACGGCCGGTCTCCCAGAGCTTCCAGCAGTATCTGCAGCGTTTTCCGAAGCCGGTGCGGCGCCTCATAGAGAACAATCGTCCGGGTCTCTTCCTTCAGTTCTTCGAGAATCTCTTCCCGCTCTTTTTTCTCTGCGGGAAGAAAAGCTTCAAAGCAGAATCTTCCGGTCGGCTGTCCGGAAGCAATGAGAGCATTCACAGCCGCACACGCCCCGGGGACCGGTATCACGCGGATCCCGTTCTCCTGCGCCATCCGGACCAGCACCTCGCCCGGATCGGAGATCCCCGGCGTACCGGCGTCCGTGATGCACGCGACCGTCTGTCCTTCCAGCATCTTTTCGACCAGGGTGCGCGCCTTTGCGACCTTGTTGTATTCATGGTAGCTGGTCATGGGCGTCCGAATCTCAAAATGGTTGAGAAGACGGATGCTGCCTCTGGTATCCTCCGCGGCGATCAGATCCGCCTCTTTCAGTATCCGGATGGCGCGGAAGGTCATGTCTTCCAGATTGCCGATCGGCGTTGCCACCAGATATAATACTCCCTGCTCAGCCATACAGATCCCGAACCTCCTCAGTGCGTTCGCCGTTTGAGTCAAATATGATCAGCGGACTTTCTGCGCGAATGTACGGTTTTCCGCCTTTTACCGCTTCGATCAGTACCATGTTCGCTTCCCTGTCCGCATAGGAATGCACCATCCGGATCCTCTTGATCCCCAGATCGTATGCCGCCGCCGACGCAAACACATCGCTCAGCCGGTGCGGACGGTGTACCATATACAGATGTCCGCCGAAACGGAGCGCCCTGGAAGACGCAGCCATTACATCGTCGAGGCTGCACAGCACCTCAAAGCGTGCGATCGTCCTGTCATAGTTCTCTCCGGTAATCCCGCCTCCGCCTGTCATGTAGGGCGGATTCACGGTCACCGCATCAAAAGAAGCAGGCGCGAGTCTCTCGCGATCCTGCCTCCCGCCCGAATGCGGATCTTCTCCGCAGACTGTATCCGGACAGGTCTGTACTTCCCCGGTGCAGACCTGTTTTATGTCTTCTTCTATAAACCATACCCGTTCCTGCTGTCCGTTCATCAGCGCGCTTCTCCGCGCCATATCCGTACACACGGGATTGACCTCGACTCCGGTATAATGAACATCCGCTCCGCCAAGCCTCGCATCCAGAAGGATCGGAATGATCCCGTTTCCGGAGCACAGGTCCAGCACATGCATGCCTTCCCGTATCCCCGGCTGCGCAAATGCCGCAAGCAGCACCGCATCCATGCCGAAGCAGAAGAGTCCCCTGTTCTGGATGATGCGGCAGCCGCAGCGCTGCAGATCATCGATCCTCTCACCCGGATGCTCAGTCACTCTGTGATCCTTTGTCTGCATAGATCTTCATCTCACTGGTATGTTTCGGCGCGTCTTCCTTCTGTTCGGCACCCTGGCGGCGTGAGCGATGCCTGCGCCGTTTCTTCGATGCAGGCTTCTCTCCGTTCTCTGCCTGAGCGGACGTATCACCCGCAGATGCCGGCGAATTATCTGCTTTCTGCCTCTTCCTGCGTGACTTCTTCCTGTGTTCGCCCTGCTGCGCAGCTTCCTGCCCTTTATCCCTGCGGGGAGCTTCCTCCTGCTCACTGCTCCCTTCTGCCTTCCGGTCGTCCTTCGGCTCTGTCTTTTCTTCCTTTTTCTCAGTCTTTTCTGCTTTTTCCGCCTTTTTCCCCTTGTTTTTACCCTGATCCTGGGCAGTGGAGTCCTTTTTCTTTCTGGGCTGGAAGGTAAGCTCTTCTACCGGGAAATATTCCAGTTCCTTTGTGTCGCCCTCCTCGAACAGCACACGTACCCGCTGGCGCAGGACATCCAGCTCTACCACCTTGCCTGTCTGCCCGTCAGGCGTGATCGCTTCGGATCCCATCTTCGGCATCCTTGCATTCAGGAACTCATACGTTTCCTCTTCGTTTTTCAGGCAGCACATCAGCCTTCCGCAGGTCCCGGATATCTTTGCCGGATTCAGGGACAGGTTCTGTTCTTTTGCCATCTTGATGGAGACCGGCTGGAACTCCCGAAGATACGTTGCGCAACACAGTTCTCTTCCGCAGGTCCCGATACCGCCCAGCATGCGGGTCTCATCGCGGACGCCGATCTGGCGGAGCTCTATGCGCATATGAAACACTCCGGCAAGGTCCTTCACCAGCTCACGGAAATCTACCCTGCCGTCCGCCGTAAAGTAAAACAGCATCTTGCTTCCGTCAAATGCATATTCCGCGCCGACCATCTTCATGTCCAGCTCATGCTCGCGCACCTTTTCGCGGCAGACCTTCAGCGCTTCCTTCTCCTTCTGGCGGATCTCTGCGATCAGAGCCTCGTCTTCTTCGGAAGCGATCCGGACCACGGCGCGAAGCGGCTGCGCGACCTGATCATCCGCAACCATCTTGCACCCGGTAGTGATCACTCCGTATTCCGGTCCCTTCGATGTCTCAACGATCACATGATCCCCGACACGCAGAGCATAGTCTTTCGGATCGAAATAGTATACCTTTCCCGCATTGCGGAATCTGACACCAACAATCTTTATCATAATCTGATTATTCCTTATCCCGATTCATTCCGCCCGGCACTTTTCTGCCGGCTGTGTTGATTATAAGCAG
>CADCOU010000369.1 GCA_902803155.1 uncultured Lachnospiraceae bacterium
AGTTTCAGCGCGGATGCTTGACTTCTTCACTCATAGCACAACAGGAGAAAAACCATGGACCGGCAGCTGCTCGAGTCTCTTTCCCGCATCACGGAAGAAGAGACGGAAATTCTCAACGGAAAACAGGGCATCAACCGTGAATTATATTATCGTGCCGAAAACCGCCGCACGGACGAAGTCGACTCCTCGCTTGTCCTCACGCACGGCAAGCTGATCGACATGCGGCCCCATACCCGGTTTGTCCATTTCCCCAGGCACACGCATAATTACGTTGAATTTGTGTATATGTGCCAGGGTTCTACGACGCACATCATCGACGGCAAAAGCATTCATCTCAATGCAGGCGACCTTCTGTTCATGAACCAGCATGCCGTCCAGGAAATCCTCCCGGCCGGGAAAGACGATATCGCCGTGAATTTTATGATTCTTCCCCAGTTTTTCGACTCCGTCATCCGGACGCTGGAGCAGGAATCCAGCGCCTTGCGGGATTTCCTGATCAGCTGCCTTACGGATAAAGACATGGGCGGGAACTACCTGTACTTTGATGCGTCGGACATCCTGCCCGTGCAGAACCTGATGGAAAACCTGATCTGGATCATGGTTCACAACCCGCCGAACCGGCGCACCCAGAGCCAGTCCACGGTTGCGCTGCTTTTCATGACGCTGATCGGCCACGCGGACCATGTCCATGTCTCAGAATCTTCCTACGAGCAGAACCTGATTCTCCGGCTGCTGAATTACATTGAGACACAGTACAGAAATGCCGCCCTCGCTGATTTTGCAGCAGAGAGCGGCGAAGATATCTATACTCTGAGCCGGCTGATCAGCCGGTTCACCGGAAAAACATTTAAAGCCCTCCTGATCGAACGGCGTCTCGGCCAGGCAGTCTGGCTTCTCGAAAATACCGACCTCGGGGTCACAGACATTTCTTATCTCATCGGATATGAAAACACCAGCTATTTCCACCGTCTGTTCCGTTCCGCCTGCGGATGCAGCCCAAGGGAATACCGGAAAAACCATAAACATCCGGAAGCGTGAATCTTCAGGGATATACAAGCGTTCCCTTCACCCTGCAGATCCCGTTTTCCCGGCAGTCAGAATGAGCCCGACGAAAAAAGCAGAACCCGTAAAGGATTCTGCTTTATCGTTATTCATTCACGCTGCTGATCAATATCCGATCAGGCTTCCTGCGATCCATCCCGTGGGATGTCCTGCGATGCCCATATGGATCTCATACCAGTCGTAACCGTCTTTCTTTACATGGACGCCGGTCGTTTCAACCTTTGAGCCATTATCAATCCTGCCGATTACAGAAGAATCAAGTCCCGGAGCATTCCTGATATTTGCATAATCTACTGCGTCATTCTGAACTTTGCGTGTAACGCCGCCGGTAATGTTCTCAAGTTCCGCATCATTAATTCTGTTCATTTCTGCCATGGTTTTATTCTCCTTTTCTTTTTGTCCTCTGTTTTCTGAGGTGTTTTTGTTTTATTTGATAAACTGACTATAACAGCCTGTTCATCACAATAATGTCACATCAGCGAAAGTCTCATACGGTATTATACCATTAAACTCTTTTTATGTGGTACAATCTATCTATCAGTATGAATTTTCCGCTTCGTCACAGACAAAGGAGGGAAGCCTATGGGAAATTACAGGAAAATAACTTCCAGAGTTGATTCAAATGTTATTCTTCGCGTTACTCCGGGCCATTTTGCGACACCGAACTCCCATGTCAACTACTACATGGATATGACCGCCATCCGCTCAAGAATCAATGAAGCCCAGGCGGCCGCGCGCCTTCTGAGCCAGATCCACTATTATTCCACTCCGGTTGACACCATTGTTTGTCTTGACGGAACGGAAGTGATCGGGGCTTATCTTGCGGAAGAGCTCACCCGGGCCGGCGTCATTTCCAAAAATGCCCATAAATCCATCTACGTTCTGACCCCGGAATACAGCACCTCCGGCCAGATGATTTTCCGCGGCGAACTGAAGCAGTGGATCAAGGACAAAGATGTGCTTCTTCTGCTTGCCTCCGCTACGACGGGAACCTCCGTAGCCCGCGCCGTCGAATCACTGAAATACTACGGCGGAACCATCAGCGGCATCTCGGCGGTCTTTTCCATCGCGACGAAAATAGGCGGCCTGCCTGTTCATTCCATTTTCTCACAGGCCGACCTGCCGGATTATGCTTCGATGCCTCACGACGACTGCCCGCTCTGCAGGCAGGGCATTCCCGTCGACGGCATCTGCAACGGCTTCGGCTTAAGCACGCTGTAGGAATCGCTTTCAAAAGCAGGCCGGCTAAGCCTGATTCTTTACAAAAAACTCCCGGTCAACGGGAGTTTTTTCATTGATCCGGAGAAGCCTCCGGCAGGCATTTCCTTCGTTCTGTGTTTACTGATATTCCGCAACGCTGATCCACTTCTCAAGCAGTTCCGTCTCAGCCGCTCTGTGCTTTGAAAGCTCCACTGCCGCGACGACCGGCATCCATGTCTGGATGTACTGGATCGCCATATCAGCTTTTTTGCAGAAAATCCGGATATACTGTTCCGCAATCTCCGGATTGTCCAGTGAAAACCTCATATAGGTGTTGGCGGCGTCTGCGCCCGCATTTCCGCTGGTCGCATGAGCCCAGTCGATGATGCAGTAACTCCC
>CADCOU010000370.1 GCA_902803155.1 uncultured Lachnospiraceae bacterium
AAATACAGAAACATCGTCGCGGCTATCCGCTTATTTCCATCCCAGAAGCTGTGGTTCTTCGTTATAAAATACAGTAGATTCGCAGCCTTTTCTTCTACAGAAGGATATATCTCCTGCCCGGCAAAGGACTGATAGATATCCCCGATGCTGCCTTTAAAAGAATCGTCTTTTTCACTTCCGAATAGCTCTGACTCCGCACCGAACCGTATCTGTGCAATTACCTCGCGGCACTCTTCATAGGTCAGGATATATGCGTCTGCGGAACCTTTCGGCCGTTTCATCGTCTGATGGTCATAATCATCCAGAAGATCAAGGGCTTTACTATACCGCTCTATTACACTTAATACCTGCCTGGTGTCCCGGCCGTCTTCTTCTGTTTTGTGTTTCATAAAGCCTTCTCCTCATTCCTTCAGCAGCCGCTCCAGTTCATCCATCTCCGCAGTGATCTGCTTCTCAAGTTCACGCAGGTTGGCCATGATCTCGCTCGTCGGCGGATATTCCACCGGTACATATTCGGTTTCTTTGTATTTGTTGATGGAGAGATCGTAATCGTTGTCTACGATTTCCTGCTTCGGCACAAAGAAGCTCTGCTCGGTGCGCTTGCGGTCTGCCTCTCCCTCAAGGCTATGGAACCGCTTTATGATATCGGGGATATCATTTTCTTTTACCTCGCTGCGCTTATCATCCAGACTGAAGCCGTCAGCCTTCATATCATAAAACCAGACTTTATCCGTTCCGCCGTGTCCGGTCTTGGTAAAGATCAGAATAGCAGTGGATACGCCGGCATATGGTTTGAAGACGCCGGAAGGCATGGAAATGACTGAATGAAGTCGCTGATTCTCGATCAGTTCTTTCCGGATCGCTTTATGTGCTGTGGAGGATCCGAACAGCACGCCATCCGGCACGATGCAGGCACATCGCCCGCCCGTCTTCAGCATGCGGGCAAACAGCGCCAGGAACAACAGCTCCGTCTTTTTTGTCTTGCAGACCTTCAGCAGATCCGCAGATACCGTGTCATAATCCAGAGAACCCTTGAAAGGCGGATTTGCCAGAATAAGGCTGTATTTCTCGCGGTCCGGGTTCTGGTCGGAAAGGCTGTCACGGTATTCGATAAAGGGATTGTCCACGCCGTGGGTCATCATGTTCATGGCGCCGATGCGGAGCATTGTGCGGTCCATATCAAACCCGTGGAACATGTGGTTCATATAATGGTTCTTGTTCTGCCGGTTGAAGAAAATGTCCTCTTTACGGTTCTCTTTCAGATATTCACTGGCCGCAACCAGGAACCCGGATGTGCCGCAGGCCGGATCGCAGATCACCTCATCCGGTCCCGGTTCCATCAGGTCGACCATCATGCGGATGATATGCCTTGGCGTGCGGAACTGCCCGTTCACCCCGGCTGTGGAAAGTTTGGAAAGCAGATACTCGTAGACATCGCCCCGGATATCCGAAGATTTCACCTGCGCCATCTGGGCATATAGGGTATCCATGGCAGTGACGATCTTATCCAGCATCAGCGGCGTCGGGATTTTGAAGATCGCGTCCCCCATATATTTGGCATAGGCACTGTCCTTATCCCCATGCAGGTTTTTGATGAAGGGAAATACCCATTCCTGAACCACGCTGTACATTTTTGCTGCCGGAAAATCATGGAAGATGCTCCATTTCAGCTGATTCCCGGCAATTGTGCGCTCACCTATCCTGACCTCCTCCGCAAAAATGCTCTGGTAAGGAAGGCCCAGCATGGCTGCTTCCTTTGCGCGAAGATTATCCGCGTCATCCAGGTCATGAATGAACATCATATACGTCATCTGTTCAATGACATCCAGCGGATTGGTAAGGCCGCCGGTCCAGAATATTTCCCATATACTGTCGATTTTATTTTTCAGTTCGCCTGTGATCATTGCTGTTCATCCTCCCGGTCCCAGTTCCATCTGTATTTGATATAGCGACCCCCGCCGAGTTTTATGATCTTACCTTGCTTTGTCAGTTCATGCATATTGCCTTGATATAAATATACTGCAGATCTTCGTCACAGCCAATCTGTCTCTTC
>CADCOU010000371.1 GCA_902803155.1 uncultured Lachnospiraceae bacterium
CTGCTCGAGTGCAACCGCGTGTCCGTAAGCAATCCCGAGCTCCTCGTCAAAGGTCTGCGCCATCATGATGCTGTCCGGGAAGGCGGAAAAGTAATAGAAGGACTCATCGTCATCCCGTCTGTAGTCCGCGGGAAGGAGGCCTCTCCTGGCCCGGTTGCGGATCATCTCAATGCTTCCGTCTTCTTTTTTCTGCTTCAGGAAACGGATACCGGTCGGTCCGTCAAACTGCGGCGGAATCGGAATTCCGTATTTGATCAGGACGTCATCGTTGAAGTTTTCATAATGGACGACGGCCGCCAGTTCCTCGATTGACATCTGGGCGACAAAATCCATCAGGGAAATCTTCCCCTCCATCACGTCGTTCAGCTTGAAGCCGGGCTGATCCGCGACATACCGGATGATCTGCTTATGCGGCCTTCTCGCGGTAACTCCCTTCGTCAGATAGACGCGGTCCGCGGGGTTCTTCGGCCCGTTCTTTGCATCGCCGACAAGATAAGTCACGACGGATTCATCGTCGTAAGCATAGCCGTTGTGCAGCGTGTCGCGCAGCGGCACCTCGTCCGGCGAGATGAAAATCCGCTTTGCCGTCTTCAGCTCATACGCCTCTGCGCAGTAGGAATACGGGCGGGTTCCCTTCCGGGAAAGCACCGGGATATGTTTACTGCCAAACTGGTTGGACAGCTGCTCCGTCACAGCCGCACCCTTCATGACCAGCACGCCGGCAACGCACGTCTTCCTGGAGGAGCTTCCCACACGGATCACATAATCTCCCTTTTCCAGGAAGAACGCCGCTCTCTCCTCGCTGTATGAAGCGATCTGGCCGATCGGGAAGGTGATCTTCAGCGTCTGGCTCTCTCCGGGCTGCAGCACCTTCGTCTTCCCGAACGCAGCGAGCTCCTGATAAGGATGCTCGATCTCGCCGTCCTCCGGCGCGGAGAAATAAACCTGGACCACTTCGCGGCCCGCAAACTGACCGCCGGTATTGGTGACGATGGCTGTGACCGTCACATCCTTCCCGTCCGACTCCACGTCCTTCGCGCAGATGCTGAAGTCCGTGTAAGAGAGGCCGAATCCGAATTCATAAATCGGGCTGATATTGAAGGTGTCAAAATACCGGTAGCCGACGTAGATGCCTTCCGAGTACTCCTCGTGCATCCCGTTCCCGTCGTTTAAGGCAAAAGTTGCCGAGGCCGGGTTATCGGTATATTTCCGCGCCCATGTATCCGTCAGCTTCGCGGAAGGGACGGTGCGTCCCTTCAGAACGTCCATCACAGAATGACCGGCCTCCATGCCCGGATAAGAGACCAGCAGAATGGCATCGATTCCTTCCATCGCTTCGATAAAGCTCATGTCGATCACACCACCCACGTTCAGCAGGAGGATGGTCTTCTTAAACGCCGCCGCAACTCTGGTGAGATTGGACTTCTCTGTCTCAGTCAGCTCATAGGAGCTGTTGACGTATTCGTCAGTCTCCTGCTGGAACGCCAGGTTGTGGATGGTCGCTCCGTGCGTGTAATTGACGTAATAGTCCTCACACATCTTCACGAAGTCTTCATCCAGCGGCTTGACTTCCCTTCCCTCCACATGACGGTCAAAGCCTTCTCCGAGCGTGCGGGAGAGCACATAGACAGCCGTATCCGACTCTGCTGCCGCGCGGGCGATCTCCTCGTCGGACAGAAGCAGATCTGCCGGCCGGTAATACTCATACGCCAGCGCCTGCGGGAACTGCGGCAGGAACATATATCTGTTCAGAATCTCCTGGCTCCTCTTATAGACCTCCCGGTAGGCAAAGAGCCCCTCTTCGCTGACGATCTGATAACCTTCTTCGACAAAGGCATCATAGATATTGACGATATGACGCGGATAGACGATTCCGCTGCCGCATCCGGCATAGACCGTCTCGATGGCGCCGCCGCCGAACAGTGCGATCCGGCCCGGCTCCTCCTGCATCGGCAGAGCCTGCCCGCAGTTCTTCAAAAGGACCATTCCCTCCGCGCCGAGCATCCTGATCAGCTCCTCGTTTTCCGGGAAATACCTCTGTGTATCCAGCCCCTGTCCCTTTTCGGGATAGAGCCCCAGTGTATCCAATTTCATTCCCATGGCGATCTCCTCACCTGTCCTTTCCGGCGGATGCAAACAGGATCATATGATCCTTTATGACCTGTTTGACCGCATCTTTGAAACCGATATTGGTATAGTCCAGATAATGGTCGAAATCATTGAAATGATCCCTGTTGTACTCCTTCGCGGCGACGTCCATCGCCGTGTAAATATTGATTTTATTGATGCCGCAGCGGATCGCTTCCACAAAATCCTCCGGCGCAATACCGGAGCCGCCGTGCAGTACCAGTCCGCAGTCGACTTTTTCCCGGATCTCCTTCAGCCGCTTGAAATCGAGCTTGGGGATGCCCTTGTACTGACCGTGCTGGTTTCCGATCGCGATCGCCAGCGCGTCGATCCCGGTCTGCTTCTCAAAATCCGCCGCCGTGTCGGGATTGGTCAGGGTCTTCTCGGACAGCTCGTCGCCGGCCTGTCCGACATAACCCAGCTCCGCCTCCACGGAGACACCCATCGCGTGTGAAATCCTGACGACCTGTGCCGTCGTCTCCAGATTTTCTTCATATGAGAGCGCGGATCCGTCGAACATGACAGACGAAAATCCCGCACGGAGTGCCTTCATGACGCCGTCAAAGCTCTTGCCGTGATCCAGATGAAGGGCCATCGGGATGTCTGTCCGCTTCACATACTCCTTGCAGATGGCCGCGACGACATCGATGTCGTAATAATTCAGGAACCTCTCCGGAACGCCCAGCATGATCGGAAGCCCGGTCTCAATGCAGGCTTCATACATGGCTGTGGCAAACTCAAGGTTTACGATATTGAACATGCCGATTCCGACACAGTTCTTTTTTGAATAGTCAACCAGTTCTGTTAATCCAACCAGACTCATC
The DNA here is from genome assembly GCA_902803155.1 of uncultured Lachnospiraceae bacterium. Lineage (GTDB taxonomy): Bacteria > Bacillota > Clostridia > Lachnospirales > Lachnospiraceae > Porcincola. The sequence continues at coordinate 2,952 of CADCOU010000371.1, forward strand.
TCAGCTTCCTCCGTACTTGTCCCGCCGGACATTCATTTCGTCCGACATTTTCCGTCAGGCATTCATTCCGCCGTGCTCCTTTATGAGCGCGAGACGCGGCTCATCAATCCGGCAGTTGTCAAAATCAAAGGATGCCGCCAGTTCTTCCAGCTCATCTTTGGAAAGGCCGGCGAATTTCTGACCGAGCATATCGGCCAGCCTGCTTGCGATTTTGCTCTTCATGGCGACCACGATGCTCTCCTTCACGTCGCCGTAGAGATCGCCCAGCCCCTCCGGGTCCTTCAGATCCAGCAGCTGTGTAATGCCCCAGTCCTCATTGACGCGGAAGTTCATATCGACGTGATACTTTTTCTTCAGTTTCAGAATCTCGTCCGCGAACTTCATCCACGCGGAATCCTGCTTCACTACCACGGTGCTGAGATAACCGATATCCTTGTAATTCCAGATGGAATAATGATGGCCTCTGCTGACCATGGAATCGAACTGGTCCGCGAATGCGCGGAAGCGGTCCTCCGTGAATCCCGGATAATTCGTCCTGCATCCGAACTCGCCGACCCAGCAGGGCACATTGTATTTGCGCATGTAGGCGTCCCGGAGATCCATCTGCAGCTCCACCTGGCTCTTGTCATAGAGGATTCCGTGGACCTTCCCCGGATAGCGGGCCGGAACGGAAGTGCAGACATCCAGGTAGTAATGCGGCGTATAGGCCAGATTGTCCGTAAACGGTGCATCCAGATCATCGAAATTCATGTTGTAATCATTTCCGGCAATGAAAACGATGTGGTCGGGATCCACCTCCCGGATCGCCGCGGTGATATCCTTAAACAGCTGATTCAGGCATCTGACACCCTCCCCGTCCGTGTCCGCGTTGACCGCAGCCGGCTCATTCAGGAGGTCATAGCCCGCAACGAACTCCTCGTCCTTATAATGCTCAGCGATGTGTTTCCACAGCGCGATGGTTCTGTCGCGGTTCGTCTTGTTCAGATACATGCCGGCAGGCATCAGGTTGTTGTTGTCGCTGTGCCAGTGGTAGTTCTGATAACCCGGCGCGCCGTGCATATCGAGAATGGTATAGATACCGGCTTCCGCACAGATCCGCACAGCGCGGTCCAGATGACTGAAGCCCTCCTCTATATATTCATACGGCCTGTTATCACACTCAAAATGACGATAGTTGAACGGAAGCCGCAGACAGGTGACGCCGATTCCTTTCAGGAACGCGACATCCTTCTCGTTGAAGAAGTGATACAGGAAGCGGTCAAAGAAATACTCGTAGTTTTCCTTTCCCGCGTACTTCTTCACGGCTGCGCGGAACTCCTGTTCCGTTCCCGGATAGCCGAACATAAAGTTCTCCAGCATCATCCAGGAACCGATATTATAGCCGCGCAGATAAACGACTTCATTCTTCTCATTAACGATCTGATTTCCCTGTACTTTCAGCATATCTGTACCTCCCTGTTATCCTTTCACGGACCCGACTGTCAGGCCGCCGACAATATTCTTCTGAAGGACATTCAGGAACAGCAGGACCGGGATCAGCATCAGCGTAGCCGCGGCCATGATGGAACCCCAGTCAGCGGAGTTTTCCTGCATGTAGTTATTCAGTCCGACCGGCATGGTTCTGAGATTATCCTTTTTGATCAGGATCATCGCGAGCAGGAACTCATTCCAGCAGTGGTTGAAAGCGAGGATGGCGGACGAAGCAATGCCCGGCTTGGAAACCGGCACCACGATCCTCGTGATCGTCTGGAAGCGGTTGCATCCGTCGATTCTTCCTGCCTCCTCCATCTCATACGGCACACTGTCGATAAAACTTCTCATCATCCACATATTCATCGGCAGCGTGAAAGCCGGGTAGCATGCCAGCAGGACAAAAGGCGTATTGATCAGCTTCATGTTCTGGAAAGTGATGTAAAGCGGGATGATCATCTGGACCGTCGGGAACATCTGCAGCATCAGCAGGAACACGACGACAATGGTGATTCCCTTCACCTTCCCGCCGAATCTCGACAGTGCATATCCGCCCAGGACGGAGCAGAAGACTGTTACAATACAGGTGATAAAGGAATTGACGAAGCTGTTCTTGAAATACATAACGATTCGCGGATCTGACAGGACCGACCGATAGAACTCCAGCGACCACTCCTTCGGGAAAATGGTCCTCGTCGTCAGCAGGGTCGCGCGGGAGCGGAAGGATGTCCCCAGCATGGAGACCAGGGGGATCAGCGAAATCGCCAGCATCGCCGTAAGAA
>CADCOU010000372.1 GCA_902803155.1 uncultured Lachnospiraceae bacterium
AAAAAGAGGCGATCGAGAAGGTCAAGGAAGTGATGTTCCGTGTTGAGCTCATCGGCTGCACGGCCTGCAGATACTGTGTTGACGGATGCCCGATGCATATCAGCATTCCCGATGTCATCAGTGCGATAAACACCAAGCGTAAGTTCCCGGGTGATATCAGGCCAAATTTCTTCTATGGCGGCCTCGTCGAAAGAGACGGCAACGGCAAGGCATCCATGTGCATCGGCTGCGGCCAGTGCGAAGGCGTATGTCCGCAGCATCTTCCGATAATCGATATCATGAAGGAAGCAGTGGAGAAGTTCGAGACGAATGCTTGATCCGGTCTGACCGAAATCAAATCAGGGAAATCATAAAAATCCAAGAAAACTAATATCAATCAAGACTTTGCTCTAAAGGAGGAATAACATGAGCGTTTACGATTTTACCGTTAAAGACAAGAAGGGCAATGATGTATCTTTGTCCGAGTACAAGGGCAAGGTCCTTGTTATAGTCAACACTGCAACAAAGTGCGGACTTACGCCTCAGTACGATGCGCTTGAAGCGATGTATGAGAAGTATCACGATCAGGGTTTTGAAGTAATCGACATCCCCTGCAATCAGTTCGCGGGTCAGACCCCCGGAACCGACGAGGAGATCCATCAGTTCTGCACCCTGAAGTACAACACCCGGTTTCCGCAGATGAAGAAATCTGATGTGAACGGCGAGAATGAGCTTCCTCTGTATACTTACCTGAAAAGTCAGAAGGGCTTCGAAGGCTTCGGCAAAGGCCCGGCAGCTCTGATGATGGCCGGCGTCCTGAAAAAGTTTGATAAGGATTACAAGAACAACCCGAACATCAAGTGGAATTTCACCAAGTTTGTAGTAGACCGCGAAGGCAATGTTGTTGCCAGATTTGAGCCGACTGCAGACATGAAGAAAGTGGAGGAGTGCATAGCAGCCCTGATCTGAGGACAATGATCTTTCAGTTTTCAACACAGGATCCTGGCGGCTTCGGTCACTTCATCCGTGAGAAGAAAACAGGTACAGAGAAAATCTGTATCTGTTTTTTTACGGAACCAAACGGTTTGCAGCCATCCTGCAGTCTGCCCGCATGTTTATCCGTTCGGCAAATATGAGAATCTTTCTCAATAACTTTTTCCTAAATCAGCAAAAAACACTTGAACAATTGCTCATATGTATCTATAATCCTGGTTAGAGGAAACGTACTTAAACGATTTCTGTATCATAAAACCGTGCTTTTTAGCCTTAACATAATTCGTTTACCTACAGGAGGATCATCATGAGCACTGCATTATCACTGAGGAATGTAAGTAAGACTTATTCCACCGGAGGCCATACGTTCAAGGCGCTGGACAGTGTGGATCTGGATATCGAAGAGGGAAAGCTGGTCGTCATCCTGGGACCGTCCGGTGCCGGCAAGTCTACTCTCCTTAACATGATCGGCGGCATGGACACGCCTTCCGGTGGAACCATAACCGCGCATGGAACAGACATCTCGCACTATTCAGAAAATGAACTGGCCGATTACCGTGCGTCGAATGTCGGGTTTATCTTTCAGTTCTACAACATTCTTCCGACACTGACCGTTCTGGAGAATGTCAGCCTGGTTGCGGACCTGTCGAAAGACGCGCTGGATGGAGCTTCTGCGCTGAAGGCTGTCGGACTGGAGGAGCATCTGAATAAGTTTCCGAACCAGCTTTCCGGCGGGGAGCAGCAGAGGGTTTCGATCGCCCGCGCGATAGCCAAGAACCCGTCCATGCTGCTGTGCGACGAGCCGACCGGAGCACTGGACTCCGCGACCGGAGTTGTTATCCTGAAGCTTCTGAAGGAGCAGACACAGCACGGAAAAACCGTCATCATCGTCACCCACAACTCCCTGATTGCCGATGTCGCGGATGTGGTGATCCACCTGAAGAACGGAAAGATCAGAAGTATCTCCGAAGTGGAGAATCCGAAGAATATTGACGAAGTAGAGTGGTAAGACCGGAGGTGGAAACTATGCTTAGGAAAAAGCTTTACAGAGATCTCCGTCAGAACATGTCCCAGTTCTTCGTCATTTTCATCATGGTCCTTCTGGCGGTCATGGCGTTCGGCGGCGTTCATGCCTACATGGACGGTATGCGGATCAGTTCGGAGGAGATTTATGAAGAGTATAATCTGGCGGATATGTGGCTGACCGGAGAGGGCTTCTCACAAGAAGATTTGGAGAAGATCCGGTCCGACGAAAATGTCGCTGCCGCCGACCGGAGGCTGACGATCCAGGGAACGCTGGACGGGGAGGACAGCATTACGCTGGAAATGAATTTCCTTGAGAGCAATGATGTCTGCCGGATGTATGTGTTTGACGGGGAAGAGTTTGATGAAGGCAGCACGGACGGCGTGTGGGTAGACTACGAATTTGCC
>CADCOU010000373.1 GCA_902803155.1 uncultured Lachnospiraceae bacterium
ACAGGCTCGCCTCTGCAGCTCGGAATACTGACGTATTCCTCGCTGAGAGGCGGTTCCTGCTTCGCAGGAATACCAAATAAAGTCGAACAGTCTCTTACAAGCTTCGCTTGACGAGCCTGGTTCGCCTTTATTCGATACCTGTGATGTGTCACCTGTTAACACATTTTACACAATTTAATTAGCACTCGAATGTTGACAGTGCTAACAAATGATGATATGGTAAGAACATGCTACTGACTTTATATTAAGGAAGGAGGTAATGTTCTGTGATTACTATTCCTGTTTATAATATGATCATTCTTCCGGACATCTCCATGACGTTCAAGAAGGATTTTTTTGATGACGGCACAGTCAGTTCGGTCCGCGAAGGGGAGAAGGTCCTGTTCCTGTTCAAGAAGTCGGATAAGAGCAGGAAGAATCTGACCGGTAAGGATTTCTACCCGATCGGCCTGACCGGCGTGGTGGAGTCTGTGGACGATGACGGCGATATTACGGTGCGCTCTGAGGACCGCATGAATGTCGGCGATATCATTGTGTCGGAGTCTGAGATCTATGCAGATGTCGTGATCCGTCCGGATGTGAAGGACGTAAGTGAAGAGGAGCGGAAGAAGATCCTGGAGTCGCTGAAAGCCCGCATCCTTGAGTTCGTGCAGAAGTTCCCGTGGGGATTGATGGTGCGTTCCTATATCAACCGCTGGAAGAATCCGGAGGAGTGCGCCACTGCGCTCAGCGCTTATTTCACGCTGGAAGTGGATGAGCGGTATGCGATCCTGGCTGCGGACAAGCTGTCTGAGAGGATGGACCTGATCGAGAAGGCGGTATATGGTTTTATCGCGGTCTCGGATGTCACGAATGAGGCGCAGGAACACGCCAAGGAGACCAATGAGAAGCTCTACCGTGAGGATGCGCTGAAAAAGCAGATCAGCTTCCTGCAGAAGCAGCTGGATGAGATGCACCCGGAGAACATTTCCGACGTAAGGAAGTTTGAGGAGAAGATCGAGAAGTCCGGGATGAATGAGACTGCCCGCAGAGAAGCGGACAAAGTCCTCGGCCGCATGAAGCAGGAGGGCAAGGACAGCCATGAATACGGTCTGCTCTATGACTATCTGGACTTTGTGACGTCTCTGGACTGGAAGAAGGCAAAGTTTAAGAAGATCGATCTGGAGAAGGCCCAGGAGATTCTGGATGAGGACCACTATGGTCTGAAGAAGGTCAAGAACAGGGTCATCCAGCAGCTTGCGGTTATGAGCCTGAATAAGAAGCAGTCCGGTTCGATCCTGCTCTTTGTGGGTGCGCCGGGAACCGGCAAGACGAGTATCGGACAGAGCATTGCCAAGGCACTGGGACGTGAGTATGTCCGGATATCCCTGGGCGGCGTCCGGGATGAAGCCGAGATCAGGGGGCACAGAAGGACTTATATCGGGGCCATGCCCGGCCGTGTTATGAACGCCATGAAGAACGCCGGCTCTTCTAATCCGGTCATTGTACTGGACGAGGTGGACAAGCTGAGTCATGATTACAACGGCGATCCGTCCAGTGCGCTTCTCGAGGTGCTGGATCCGGAGCAGAACTTCAGCTTCACCGACCATTATATGAATGTGCCGTATGACCTGTCGGACGTACTCTTTGTCTGTACTGCGAATACGACCGATACGATCCCGGAACCGCTGCTGAACCGTATGGAGGTCATCCAGTTCCCCGGATACACAGCCGTGGAGAAGTTCCAGATCGCGAAACGCCATCTGATCCCGAGGGCCAGGAAGGCAACCGGGATTACGGAGGATGCCCTGGAAGTGACAGACGATGCGATCCGTGCGGTCATCAGCAATTATACGATGGAGAGCGGAGTCCGCGGACTGAAGAAACAGATGGATACCCTGTGCCGCTATGCCGCAGTAGAGATCGTCGAGAATCAGGGTAAGGCGGCTGCACCTGATCACAGGCAGAGTTCTTCGGAGGGTGATAAGGACAGCAAGGCTGACGGAAAGAAGGTAGCCAGAACTTCGAAACAGAAAGAAACCGCCCCGGAGAAGGTTGTGGTACGGCCGGAAGATCTGAAGAAATCCCTGGATCAGAAACCGATCCGCCATGATCAGGTGAAGGAGGATGAACGCCCAGGTATCGTAACCGGACTGGCGTGGACGGCA
>CADCOU010000374.1 GCA_902803155.1 uncultured Lachnospiraceae bacterium
CATCCTCAATTATGAGGATGCGGAACTTCGAAAGTTCGGCGGGAGCCTCCCGGAAGACGGCCCTCGTGTCCGGTGGTTCTCGAGTGAGAGACCTCTGGAAAGTGGCGTATATCTGGACGGTGATGTCCTGAAGTATTCGGACGGATCTACCGTCATCGATGTGATTCATATCGATGAACTTCGTATACTCGGGAAACACAACTATGAAAATGTCAGCGCAGCAGTATTGAGTGCGCTGGAGGCCGGAATGCCGATGGAAGAGATCCGCGAAGTGCTTCGGACATTTCCGGGTGTGGAGCACAGAATCGAATATGTCGGGGAAGTTAACGGAGTCGCGTATTACAACGATTCCAAGGGTACCAATCCGGATGCCGCAATCAGGGCCGTACAGGCGATGAGACGCCCGACTGTTCTGATCGGGGGCGGATACGACAAGGATTCGGACTATGATGAGTGGGTCGACAGTTTTCACGGAAAAGTAAAGGCACTGGTACTGATCGGCGCCACGAGAGAGAAGATCGCCGCCTGTGCGGAAAAACATGGCTTCGGACCGGTCTTTCTGTGTAACACGTTTGAAGAATGTTTCAGAAAATGTACGGAACTGGCAGAAGAGGGAGATGCCGTTCTGTTGTCCCCCGCCTGCGCAAGCTGGGGGATGTTTAAGGACTATGAAGAAAGGGGCAGAGTTTTCAAGGACTTTGTCGCGCGTATTCCGGCACTGTAAAAGTTCAACTCAGTCGGGGAGTTATTATGAGCAGGGGCATAAAAGCGGCCGCAGTATTTGCGGTAATACTCGGGATAGCGGCAGCAGTGGTGCTGGGCGTATTCCGCATCCAGTCAATCGATATCAGGGGAAATGAACGTCATTCGCCGGAACAGATCCGGGATGATCTGATCTATGACTTCAAGACGCGCAATACCCTGTATTTTTCCTGGAAATACCGCTCGAAAGCTCCGGCTGACGATGCTCCTTATCTTGCTTCTGTTCAGGCAACCATGCTCACTCCGACTGCGATACGGCTGGATGTCACGGAAAACGGGCTGGTCGGCCGGGTTCAGTATGAGGACAGCAATGTCTACTATGATAACAACGGCGTTGTGCAGGAGATCTCGGATACGATTCATGAAGGGATTCCGCTTGTGACAGGCGTCGATATAGAAGAACCGCAGCTGTACCAGAAACTGACGATGAAGAATTCCTCGACGCTGCGTACAATGCTGAATATTACACAGCTGCTGATCCAGAGCGACCTGATCCCCGACAGTGTTGCATTTGACTCCAGCGGCAATATGACGCTGAGGCTCGGTACAGTTGCCGTGAAACTCGGACAGGACGAATATCTGGAAGAAAAGATCGCGAATCTCGTGACGATCTATCCGCAGGTTGCGGGTCAGGACGGGACTCTTAATATGGAAGGTTTCACGGGGAAGAATGAGGCGATCACATTCAAGTCCAATGAACCGGAGCCGGTTTCTTCCGGAAACGAGAGCGAAGGGGACAGTTCCGGATCCCTCGCCGGGGTCGGAGCCGGTACGGGAGACACGCCGCAGGAAGACGGAGGTGAAGGAAACGATACTCCGGAGGAGAGTTCGGCCGGAACTCCATTCATGGTATTTGACTCCAGCGGGACGCTGCGTTATGACGCACATGTGGTGAACGGCCAGGTTGTCGACGGTTATGGGAACCTGATTGACGGCTGCCGTGTAGATGAGAACGGAAATGTTGTGGACGCATATTGGAATGTCATCGACCCGAATACCGGGCAGCTTGCACAGTGATTTCCCTGTCGCATAGCGTGTTATTGAAGAAATGCTTGATTTCATATGCAAATAACCGTATAGTTAGTGATATATGGGCTAGCCTGATACTGTTCGGGCAGAAGAGAGACAAAGGAGGTCACTCACGTGTTAGAGATTATGTCGAATGAAGCCGAGTCCGGCGCACGGATCATCGTAGTCGGCGTGGGCGGCGCAGGCAATAATGCCGTCAACCGCATGGTGGAAGATACGATTGCAGGCGTCGAGTTCATAGGCGTCAATACAGATAAACAGGCTCTTGCAATGTCCAAGGCTCCTACGGTCATCCAGATCGGGGAGAAGATCACCAAGGGGCTCGGAGCAGGTGCGAAGCCGGAGGTTGGCCAGCAGGCTGCAGAGGAGAGCACGGAAGAAATCAAGAATTCCATCCAGGGCGCTGACATGGTATTTGTCACCTGCGGCATGGGCGGAGGAACCGGAACCGGCGCGGCACCGATCATTGCCGGAGTCGCAAGAGAACTGGGCATTCTTACAGTCGGCGTTGTAACCAAGCCGTTCCGTTTTGAGGGCAGGGTCCGCATGAACAATGCGTTGACCGGCATTGCCAAACTGAAAGAGAACGTGGACACACTGATCGTGATCCCGAACGATAAGCTTCTTGAGGTCGTGGACCGCAGAACGACGATGCCTGAAGCGTTCAAGAAGGCAGACGAGGTTCTTCAGCAGGCAGTATCCGGTATCACGGATCTGATCAATCTGCCGGCTCTGATCAATCTTGACTTCGCGGATGTCAAGACGGTCATGGCAGACAAAGGCATTGCCCATATCGGTATCGGTCAGGCGAAGGGTGATGACAAGGCGCTCGAGGCAGTCAAGCAGGCTGTTGCAAGCCCGCTGCTTGAGACCACGATCGAAGGAGCGACCAATATCATCATCAACATCAGCGGTGATATCAGCCTGATGGATGCAAGTGATGCAGCAGGATATGTCCAGGAACTTGCAGGCGACGGTGCGAACATCATCTTTGGTGCGATGTACGACGATACATATGCGGACGAAGCAAGCATCACGGTGATCGCTACCGGACTCGAGGATCCGAATTCCGATCAGCCGCAGCCGATCTTCTCCGGCCGCAAGGGAAGTTCTGATTTCCGTTACCCGAAGACAGATTCAAGACCGGCTGGAGGCTTCTCCTTCTCCAACAGCAGCCCGACAGGACAGGTTGAGCTGAAGGCTCCGACGATCCCGGCCAGAAATGCGCAGGTGCGCATGCCTCAGAGCAAGGTCACGGAGAGAGATATTCAGATCCCTGATTTTCTGAAGAGGAACTGAGCTTCTTATGCAGATAGTATGACTGATAAGCCTCCGGCACATGGCCGGAGGCTTTTTCTGTGGTATACTGATGTATGTAAGGGCCAAAAGCCCTGAATCCGAGGCAAGCCTGCCTGCCAGAGACGGAGGTTTATCCATGGACTATGGTATCAGCGGAACAACAAGACTGGGAGGACTTCTCGGAAGCCCGGTCTCTCACAGTCTTTCTCCTGCCATGCACAACATCTCTTTCCAGGCACTGGGAATCGATTTTGTGTATCTTGCATTCAACGTCACGGAGGATAAACTGAGGGAGACCGTGCATGTGCTGCGTGACCTCAATGCCTACGGATTCAATGTAACGATGCCCTGCAAGAAAGCGGTCATGGAGTGCCTGGACGGGATCTCAAAGGAAGCGGAGATGATCGGCGCCGTAAACACTGTTGTGAACCGGGACGGGAAACTGATCGGGTACAACACGGATGGCATCGGTTATGTGGAATCCGCAAGAGAGAACGGTGTCCGGATCGAGGGAAGTGAGATCACTCTCCTTGGGGCCGGCGGAGCAGCGGCAGCTGCAGCCGTTCAGATGGCACTGGAAGGAGCGGCGAAGATCCACATTGCCAACCGAAGATCACGATCCTGGAGAGCAGCGCAGATGCTTGTCGATACCATCAGCCGTGAGACGTCATGCGAAGCGGATCTGACAGACCTGGAAGATCTTAGCGCACTTGCGGAGAAGATCGCACACAGCAGTCTGCTGACAAATGCGACTTCGGTCGGGATGATCCCTGATACAGACGCGACGCCGCTGCCGGATACTTCCGTGTTTCATAAGGGCCTGACGGTCTCGGATGTGATCTATGAGCCGGCACGGACCAGACTGATGCGGGAGGCGGAAGAGTGCGGATGCAGGACACATAACGGGATGTATATGCTGCTGCATCAGGGGGCGGCTGCATTCCGGCTCTGGACCGGGAGGAAGATGCCGGTTGAACTGATAAGAGAAAAGGTATTCTGACGGAGGTTTGGGATGAATACGATCAAAGTAAGGGATCTGGTTCTTGGCGACGGTATTCCGAAGATCTGTGTACCGATCGTAGCGCATACGTCTGACGAACTGGAAATGGCACTGGACGCAATCGATCCGTCTTCCTGCGATCTTGTGGAGTTCAGGGCGGATTTTTATTTTGAAGAGCATATCCCTGCGCTGAAGAAGATCAGGGAAGCGATGTATAACCGGCCGATCATCTATACGATCCGGACGAAAGAAGAGGGCGGTGAACTGGAGATAGACCAGGATGCGTATGAAGCATGGAATCTTGCCGCTGCCCCCTATGTGGATATGGCGGATATCCAGCTTCTGCGGCTCTCTCAGGAGAAGGAGGGCCGGACTGTGCACAGCAATATCATTCCGAAGCTTCAGGAGAAAGGGGTAAAGGTGATCTGCTCCTGGCACGATTTTCAGGGAACTCCGAAGGCAGATGACCTGGTCCGTGTCATGCTGACCATGCAGGAGGAAGACTGCGATATACCGAAGCTTGCGGTTCTGGGGAGGGACAGGAGGGATGTCCTGCAGCTGATCCAGGCGTCGGTGGAAATGAAGGAAAAGTATGCGGACCGCCCGTTTATTACCATGTCCATGGGAAACCTTGGAAAGATATCACGTGCCGCCTGCATGTTTACCGGAAGCTGCATTACGTTCGGAATGGCCGGACAGGGTTCGGCTCCCGGCCAGATTCCGGCAGGTGAACTGAAGGAGATACTCGGGATACTCAGGTAATCATGCGGAAGTCCCGGAGCGTGCCTGAATAACCTGGTACGGAAGATGTGAAACAGAAAAAGGACGACACCTGATGCAAAGTGTCGTCCCTTTTTCTTCACCGGGGAATGGTTGTATTTTGAAAAAAAGCCTGCAGTCATGTAAACTCATAGCAATACCCGGACTTTCTGCAGTGCGCGGAAAGCGGTAATAATCATTATTGAGGTGAAAACGGTTGAGTATACTGGAGAGCACACTGATCGTCGCCGCGCTGTTCATCAATATTTTCCTGATCGGACAGTATGAGGGGTCCATGGTCCGTCGGATGGACTGGAGGACGATCGCTGTCATATGCCTGATCGTGGGAGTGTTCGAGACATTTTCCATGTGGATCGGGTATCTTCTGACAAGGATCCCATTTTTTTCAGAGAGTCAGTCACAGGATCTCCGGAGATTCTGCTACTTTGTGGCCGCGGTCCTGTTTCTGTCAATAGCGGTCTATATGATATACAAGGCGATCCTCAGGACTCCGATCCAGGAAAAACTGCGGGAGATCGCCTATAAGAGGATCGCGAAGGAAGTGATACTGGTCGCCCTGTTTACATTTATGGCAGGGATCGGATGGGGCTTTATCGGCCACAATATCTATATGGCAACCGGCGTGGTCGGCGCTGCGACGGTTGTGGCTACTGTCTGCGGGATCTATGTCGGGTACAGCCAGGGATGCAGGATGCGCTATGCGATTTATGGGACAGGCGGCGCGATGCTTGCCTTTGTCGGAGCGGATATACTGATCCGGTATCTGTAGAGATGCTGCTGTTTTCGGCAGAAATGAGGAACAGAAATGATCTGCAGTTCATCCGGTTCCGGAAGGGATTGCAGAGCGGGATGCACCGTGATATACTCTGTCGAAGGGATATTAAAACGGCAGTATATATATATTATTAATGCAGCATATAGTTCGCGAAACTATATAGGAGGTTGTTTATTATGGCTGATTTTACGCACAAGATGGCAAGGATCGCTTTTTCGAAAGCAATTGATCTGATGCTGGACCGGATTTACAGAGACCGTGAAAAGGGTATGCTCCAGCTGGTCGATATTGTCGAGAAGTACGTCGGCAATATGTTTGCACCGGAGTCATACGCCAGGGTCCGCGCCATGATGAAAGATCCGGATGCGAAGTGGAATCAGTATATTAACCGTCTTATCGATGAACTGGATCCGAACGTTCTGAAGATGACGCTTCTGAATCTCGGTTTCGAAGCAATGTTCCACGGCACCAAGATGATCCGCGCGAATCGTGAGAAATATGACTGCAATATCCCGTGGCTGATCCTCATGGATCCTACAAGCGCATGCAACCTGCACTGCGTCGGATGCTGGGCGGCCGAGTACGGCAACCGGCTGAACCTGAGCTACGAGGATCTGGACCGCGTCGTCACCCAGGGCAAGGAACTGGGTATCTATTTCTATATGTTTACGGGTGGGGAGCCGCTTGTGAGGAAAAATGACATCCTCAAACTCTGCAGAAAACATCATGACTGTGCGTTCCACGCCTATACGAACGGAACCCTGATCGACGATGATTTCGCTGAAGAGGTCCGCAAGGTCGGAAACCTCAGCTTCTCGATCTCTCTCGAAGGCTTCTCGGAAGTAAATGACCTCCGAAGGGGCGAAGGCGTGTTCGGGCGCGTCATGCATGCGATGGACGTCCTCAAGGCACACGGCTGCCTGTTCGGTACTTCCATTGCCTATACCGCGGCGAACCTGGAGACGGTTACAAGCGACGAGTTCTATGATATGGAGATCGAGAAAGGCGTGCGCTTCAGCTGGTACTTCCATCTGATGCCGGTCGGCATGGACGCACATCCGGAACTGATGCCGAGCCCGGAACAGCGTGAATACATTTACCACCGGATCCGTGAGATCCGCTCACGGGACGGCGGCAAGCAGATCTATACGATGGATTTCCAGAACGACGGCGAGTTTGTCGGAGGATGCATCGCAGGCGGAAGGAACTACTTCCACATCAATCCGAACG
>CADCOU010000375.1 GCA_902803155.1 uncultured Lachnospiraceae bacterium
GCTGCCGCTCACATAGACTATCGCAGGATCATGGCCAGACCGGTCTGTCTGGACCCCACACTCCTTCTGATACTATTTTTTATTCTTCTTTCCCTTTTTCCCTTTTTTGGACTTCTTTTTTCCTTCTTTTTCTTCGGAAATACCTGTATGCTCTTCCTTCTCTGCAGGTGATTTCCGCTTCAGAGAAATGCTGTTCTCTGTCTCCTTGCTCACCGGGGCTTCCGGCCTGTTATTCTTTTCCTTCACTGCAAAGCCGGCCTGGATCTTCGTGCCTTCCGCATATTCTTCCAGAAAACGGACTGCGTCCGACAGTATGTCCGTATTCAGCGAATAATAGGTCCATTTTCCATGGCGTGATGCAGTGACGATACCGGCATCCACCAGGTTTTTCATATGATGGGAGAGCGTAGACTGTACAACATCGAGTGCCTTCAGGATCTCTCCTGCACTCAGTTCCTTTTCCCGCAGCAGCGCCAGTATCTTTAAGCGGTGCGGATCGCCGATCGCCCTGAAGATCTGATCAAAAGTCACGCCGCCTGTATTATTCACACTGTTCCTCATAGTCTTGCTCCCCTTATATATGATCTAATGCCCCGCAGGACAATAATTTTCCAGTCATCGTTTCTTTTCGATCTTTGTCGATTTGTTTTTTATATCGACTATTTTCGATTTGTCGATATATGTGCCAGCCGCCGACCGCATGGAACTTTCTTTTCGGCCGTGCCTGCTCTGCTTCACCAGACCCCGCTGGTCTGGGATGATGTTGATGCAGCAGTGCTCTGCGCTGCAGGTGCCGCTGCCGCCTGCGTCTTTTTCTGTGCAGTCCAGTAGACGATGGATCCTTTTCCGTCGTCCTCTACGGTTCCATAGGTCTCTTCGATCATTGTTTTCAGAGAACCGCTGTCAAAAGGACCTTCCTGTTTGCTCATGGCAGTCTCTGATTCATCCTTGTAGACAACGACCGGAACTCCGACCTCGATCGACTCATAAATCAGTTTCACGGCTGAGAGCGGTGTGTTAATGCATCCATGACTTCCGCCGCCAAGATAGACATTGCCGCCGAACCAGTACCGGCTCTGCAGATCATGGATCCCGACACCGCCGTTAAACGGCATCCAGTAATCTACCGGCGCGGAATAACCTTCTCCTGAGAGGAGGGCGTTGCGCATGCGGTTCTTAACAGACCAGACCCCGCCGGAAGGAGTTGCGTTTCCTGCATACGGATTGCCTGTGACTACGGGTGTCTTAACGACCAGTTTTCCGTCTTTATAGAACCACATGGTCTGCGTTGTCAGACTGATCTCCACATATGTGTCACCCAGATCATTTAATGGACTGCCGTACGCGTCATGTTTCCAGACTGGCTCCAGCGTCATCTGTTTCTGCATACGCACTGCTTCAAGGATCTGCTGATACATGCTCTCCTGATCCAGCTGCCATCCGTAATCGCCGATCCCTTCTTCCAGTTCCACGCTGGTCCCCATGCTGGTATAGAAAGTTCTCGCACACTGAAGAGTGTCGTATTTCCCGGCAAGAGAAGCCACATAATCGCGGACTTTCTCTTCGTCCACATAGTAAGCCCCGTCTCTTTTTGACAGTAATGTGCGGATCACTTCCGAATTGACTACCTCATCATAGTCTCCGAATGGGATCGTGATCCGGGCTCCGAGCACTTTATTCAGAGCCTGCGCCTCTGTCATGAGCAGAATATCGCCGGAAAAAACTGTCGGACTCTCATACAAACCGAGCTGATCCAGATTGATCTGTGTCTCACCGAGCGTCAGCGCTTTTATAACTGCATCACGGGTCTCTTCGCTCTTAAGTTTTGTACCGCAGACTTCCGGCGATACAACCGCACCGTCATCCGTAAGAGTGATCTTCGCATTCTCGGGACGTATGACATTTTTATTCTGGAAACACGGCAGAGAGCCGATCACTTCCGATACACTGTCCCTGTCAAATGAAGTCTTCAGCGCCTGTCCCTGTCCGCTTACCGCTCTGGCGATCATCATCACCGGCCACGCCCAGCTTCTCTGTGTTTCCATCGCATGATCGATCGTCCCATCGTCCACATACTGAAGGCCGATGTCTCCTGCTGTAATCACATTCCCTGCGGATGCAGCCGCATCACGCACTGTCCCCGAACTGTGGCTCCTGTTTCCGTCCGGATCCCGGCCAATCAGTTCCAGCGCATAGGAGTCCACCTTCGACTTCACTGCAGCCTTAACATCATAGACAGACATCTCGGATGCAGAGATCCCGAAGAACTGCGTTCCCGGATAAAAACGGTTGCGGTAGTGCCATGCGGCGTAGCCGTAGACTGCCATTGCCGCAGCCGCGACTGCCGCGATGATCGGAGTTCTGTACCTCCGAAAGAATTCTTTTCCTGACAGCGTATTAAGCCTGGGTTCTGCTGAGGCGAGAAGCGGATTGCGATAATCAGCTGCAAGATATGGCCGCACAGGCTTGACTGCCGCTGCGGCTGGCGGATTCTGCAAGAGGGGAACAGAGGGAGAGTTCGCTTCCCTCACTGGAGTTTCTTTCGTCTCTTTAACGTGAAACAAGCGTCCGTCGCTGCCAACTTCCAGTCTGTCCATATGACTGTTGATCTGACCGCGTCCGACGCTCTTAGGAATTGTGAAATTATGATTACCCTTAGCCGCTCCGCCTGATGCCCGTTTCTTGTTTTCAGCAGCTTTCTTTGCTTTCCTTACTGAACTGCTGTCAACATAGAGAAGAGTATTGACCTCTCCCCCCATACGGGAATAGCGGCTCGACGACGACAGACCCTCCCTCGGGTCTTCCGCCAAGCTGCCCCTGTTCATCTGCTGCCCCTTAATAATCTCGCCCTGATCCGGCCCCCTTACAGCCGGTTCAGCTCCCCGTCAGCGTGATACATATTTATTATAACTAAACAAGGCGGAAATTCAATGCACTGATACCAAGTTTTTTAAAAACTTATACACCAGTTTTACACAGGTTTTCCCCAATCCTTTCCGATCCGGCATATTTTCTTATCTGTACAGCACGACCGGAGTCCCTGTGGGTGCCTGATTAAAGATTGTCTCTGCAAGATAATACGGCATATTGACGCAGCCATGAGAGCCGTTGGTCTGGTAGATCTGTCCGCCGAACGACTGGCGCCAGCTCGCGTCGTGAAGACCCTGCCCGTCATAAAAAGGCATCCAGTAAGTAACCTGCGATCCATTGGTCTCATTGGAAGGGATAAGCGTCGCAGGACTCTCCTTATAGGCGATCGGATAGATGCCTGTCTGGGTTTCCGTCTTCTTTGCAATACAGCCGGTCACAACATCCCCTTCAATAATAAGTGTATGTTCTTTATAAAACCATGCATGCTGCATACCGATAGAGACCTCTACATAGGTTCTCATATCGTCCGTACCGGATCTGTCGATACCGGTGTATGCATATATCGGTTCTCTCTCTGTTTCTGTATTTGCCCGGACATCGGCCAGAAGCTGCTGATATTCCCCTTCTTCATCCACAAGGTAACCGTAGTTGTTCTCATTTTCCGCAAACTGGATGGTTGTGCCGAGACTGGTCTGAAAACTTCTGTTATAGTAAATTGTATTATACTTCTGCCCGATCGACATCACGTACTCCCGGATCTTCTCTTCGCTCAGATATCCTTCTCCGTTTTCAAAAACAATCCAGTTCGATATCGTTCCCCAGTCAATCGTTTCCTTCTCATCGCCATATACATACGTAATGATGGCCTTGTCATAGGCATTGTAGGTATTGACTTTCATGTTCAGTTCTTCATTTGTCGACAGAACGGCAGGCACTATATACATCTCATGCGGGATCTGAACAGTAATGTCTGTCTCCGGCGTCGTTCCTCCGATCACATCGTCCACTGCGGCCTGCACCAGACGCTGGATATCTGAATCATTCAGCTCAGTTCCCTGAACTTCCGGGATGATCGAATAGGTCTTTGTCTCCTGGTCATAGGTCATCTCAGCATTCACATTCGCGATGCGTTCATCAGCCAGCGCGGATACGGTAACCGATGACGCAAGGGTTTCCGCATTCCGGAGGAACGGAACGTCGATCTCGAAAGAGTTCCCGTTCATCATCGAGTCGATCAGTACCGGAATGGAGCTCTTCTGCTTTGACAGCGCTTCCTGCGCCGCCGCTCTGAGAGTGGCTTCGTCTACGGAATATCCGAGTTCTTCCAGCGACCAGACCGCTTCTGCCTTCTCGTCCTCTGTCAGGGTGACGGACGCAGCAGAAAACGCATCCTTCAGGATCGGAACCACCTCTTCCGGCGTCATCTCCGAAACATCGAATCCGTCTATCGTCGTATGATCAAAAAATGTCGTACGGTTCCACTCTCTGCCGAGGTACACACATACAAGCGCAATCATGACTGCCACCAGCAAAGCACAGATCCCGAGACACCACTTGATTACTTTACCCACTGCACTATCTCCTGTTATCCAGATTTCCGAATGCGTTTCCCGTCGGAAAACACTGCCTGTCCTTTTATAAAGCACAGAAAATTGCCGCCGGTATGACCGGCAGATAAACTATATCATTATTCCGCGGATGAGTCACCGTTAATTACGGGGAATTCTTTGTTAAGACTTTCTGAGGATACTTTCAGGAATGCCGGCGTGAATCAGTCTTCTGCAGAGGCGGCGTTCCCGACGGAGTTGAAAGAGAAGCCGGGATTCTTCCCGGCTTCTCGTCTTTTTTTCTATGCAATAACCGGATTCCGGTTTCTCCTGCAAACAGTCCCGGATATCAGCCCCGCTTGACCAGAATCTTGTAGATCAGTACCCACAGACCTGAGAACAGGAAATACGCCGCCGCAGCTCCGCGTGCCGCAAGCCCGATATAATCGTTCGGTGCCATCGGGATCATCAGCAGTACGCATGCCGCCACACACAGAAGCGACAGGAATACGAGGAAGCCGGGCATTCTTCCCGGATCTGCACCGGTCTTGGAGTTGACCTTGACCACCTTCAGACAGAACATCCACTGGATGTAGTACATCACCACGAACACCGACAGAATAATCATCACGATCAGCACGATGATGCCCTGAACCAGGGATGAATTTACAGACGCTGACGAGCCCTGGGCACTGACGACTACGAAATAAACCGCGATCACCAGGCCGATTGCCAGCACCAGACAGGCTACGATAAACTTGAGGATCATCATGATCCTGGCAAGTGTGTATCCGCCCATCGGGAACTGTCTGCGCTTTGTATCCGTGCGGAAGAACATCAGCCACAGTCCGAGGCAGAACAGGACATTAGGAACCAGAACGACAACTGCTATGCCAAGTTCCACGGTCTGTCCGAGCTGTGTCACGATTCCCTGAACATTAACCACCATTGACACCAGCTGAGATGCCAGTTCGGAAATCATCTGCGTAAAGAAGTTCCTGCCGGCACCGCTGAGAATATTGTTCAGCATGACATCCGATTCTTTGAGATTCCGGAGTGCATTGCCGCAGTATATATTGTAGACATTCAGTCCGAGCATCGCGGTAAACGACAGTGTCATAAGGAAGAATGTGAGTGATTTGACTCTCTTGCGGGCACGTACCATGAACGCTTTGCTTCCGCCGGAACTCTCACGTCTTCCGTAATCTCTTCCCTGAGGAGCCTGACCCTGACGGTATCCGTAGCCGGCACTGCCGTACTGTTCCCGCTGCGGCCTTCCTTCTCCGGCAGCGTCGCGTTTTGCTTCGTACTGTCTGCGCGCTCCGTACGTCTGTCCCCTTCCGACATCCTGACGCCAGTCTTCTCCGTAACCGGGGGTGTTGTCGGTCTGCGCTTCGCTGCGCTCTTCTTCCGTAAACTGCCCGCCGGGTGTCGTCTCACCGAACTGCTCATTGACAGGAGTCTGTCCTGCAAACGCCGGTTCCTGCGTCACCATTGCTTCGTCTGCTTCAGCGGCGGCCGCTTCCGGATCGGGAGCAGGCATGTCAGAAACAGGATCGTCGGAAACTGCCGGTTCGACAGACGGAGCGTCCGCTGCCTCATCCAGAGAAACCTCTTCTACCACACTGTCAACAGTCGGGATCGAAGTCCCCAGTTTATTACCGCAGACAGAGCAGGTTGCTGCCGCATCTTCATTCTCATGTCCGCAATACATACATCTCTTCATAATCAATCTCCCGGGATCACAACATACTACGCGCTATTATACTGCGAAACA
>CADCOU010000376.1 GCA_902803155.1 uncultured Lachnospiraceae bacterium
GGAAATGTAAAGGGAAAGATCGATTACGCGGCAGAGGAGAAGAAGGTGCAGGAACTCTCCGACCGGTATCAGTTCGGTGTCAATGCCAAAGCGAAGGTGGGGGATCTTCCTGTCGGTATGCAGCAGAAGGTTGAGATCATGAAAGCACTCTACCGCGACGCCCGCATACTGATCATGGATGAGCCGACCGCCGTCCTGATGCCGCAGGAGATCGATACGCTGATGGAGTTTATCCGCAGCTTTGCGGCGGAGGGCAATTCGGTGTTCTTCATCACGCATAAGATGAGGGAGGTCATGCAGGTTGCGGACCGTATCGTGATTATGAGAAACGGTGAGGTCAGCGGGACCGTCCGGAAAGAGGACGTTCAGATGTCGGACCTGGCAAGGCTGATGATCGGACATGACCTGGAAGTGCTGAACCGCTCCCAGCATGACGAGAAACAGGAGGCGGTACGGCTGAAAGTCGATCATGTGACGGTCGAGAGGAAAAATGAACTTCCGCTCCTGACAGACCTGACGTTTGAGATCCATGCGGGTGAGATCCTTGGGGTTGCCGGTGTGTCCGGAAACGGCCAGGATTCTCTGTGTGAGCTTCTCTACGGCGCGCTGCCTCCCACATCCGGCACCATTTCCCTGGACGGGAATGATATCACGCACCTGGATGTGGCGCAGCATATCGCGCTCGGAATCGGCTACTGCGCATCCGACCGTCACCGCTACGGGATGGTTGCAGACATGTCGCTCTCGGAAAACATGATGCTGAAGTCCAGCTATCTGCACCGCTGGGACAAGGGCGGATGGATCAGCTGGAAGACGGTGGACCGCTATACCGAGGACAAGATCGCGCAGTATACCATCAAGGCGCCGGACAGTTCCGTGACAATCGGGTCTCTCTCCGGAGGGAATCAGCAGAAGGCGGTCGTGGCGAGGGAAGTCGACATGGGACAGAACTTCGTCATCTTTGACCAGCCGACCAGAGGACTTGATCTCGGCGCGATCAACTATGTGCATAAGACGATACTGGCCGAGCGCGAGGCCGGGAAGAGCATACTTCTGGTCTCGACAGAGCTCTCCGAGATTTTCACCCTGTCGGACAGGATCGCTGTCATATGTGAAGGAAAGTTCATGGGGATCTTCCGGAACGGGGAACTGAGTACGGAACAGATCGGCATGCTGATGGCGGGCGTTCCGATTGAAGACCTTCCGAAAACGGAGGAGGCCGGGAAACCGGCTGCCGGCGCAGGTCTTCCTGAAGCAGAGAACACGGGAAAGGAGGACGGCATCCATGAATAAGAGAAGCGATTTTGCACGGCTGATATTCTGGACATTGCTTGCGATCTTCCTGGGACTCCTGATCTGCTATCTGTTCCTGCCGCTGATGGGAGTATCGCCGTCACTCGCGTTTACGACGATGGTGACCGGTGTATTCTCAGACAAGTTCACGATGGGCAACATCCTGATCAAGACGACCCCGCTGATCCTGACCGGGCTCGCATTTTCCTTTACCTACAAGCCGAACCTGTACAATATCGGGGCACAGGGCCAGTTTTACATGGGATGCATGTTCGCGGTCGCGGTCTCCCTGAAGCTGGGCGAGAAGCTGCCGGGACCGCTGGTCCTGATCCTTGCCTGCGCTGCGGCGATGGCAGGCGGTGCGCTGACAGGCTTCATCATCGGCTTCCTGAAGGCAAAGGCCGGTGCAAATGAATTCCTGGTCAGTATGATGTCCACCTATGTGGTGATCTACCTGCTGCAGTATTCCCTGGGGAGCTGGCTGCAGGAGGACAAGCATGAGTACCTGAAGACCAATTCCCTGAAGAAATCCGTGTGGCTCCCGAAGATCATCGACGGTACTTCGGTATCGCTCGGCATCGTGATCGCGGTGACAGCAGCGATCGTGGTGTGGCTGATCCTGTACCGCACGACCCTGGGTTACCGGGTCCGCGTAACGGGTCAGAACATCAATGCAGCCCGTCTGTCCGGGATCAACCCGGTGAAGGAATACATGATCGCGTTCGCGATATCCGGCGCGATCGCGGGTCTTGCCGGGTTTACGGAGATCAACGGTATGCAGCATATGCTGCTGACCGATTTTGAGAGTTCTATCGGATCCTACGGGATCGGTATCGCGATCATGGCATCCGCCAACCCGATCGGCGTGATCTTTGCCGCGCTGCTGTTCGGATTCCTCCAGGTCGGAGGCACGGTCCTTGCCCACTCGACAGACGCTCCGGCAAGTGTGATCGACCTGATGCTGGGATTCGTCATGCTGTTTGTCCTGATGTCCTTCTTCTTCCGGAGAAGGTCTGAGCTCCGTGCCATGAAGAAACAGGCGCTGACAAAGGAGGAATCGTGATGCAGAGTTTTATCAATCTTCTTACAAGAGCTGTATTTATGAGTACTCCGCTGATCCTTGGAGCGTTGGGGGAAGTGGTCTCCGAACGTTCCGGCATGATGGTCTGCGCGGTGGAAGGCATCTTCCTGGGCGGAGCCTGGGGCGGATTTGCCGGAGCGTATCTGAGCGGGGGCAATCTGCTGATCGGATTCCTGTCGGCGATGGTTGTCGGCCTGCTGGTCGCTCTGCTGTACGGATTCACAACCATCTACATGGGACAGCATCAGATCGTAATGGGTACTGCAGTCGCCATTCTGATGACCGGCTTCTGCACCTTCTTCTACAGGGTGATCTTCGGTACGCCGACCTCCCCGCTGAAAGTGAGTACACTCAAGACCCTTCCGCTGGGACCGCTGGCGAAGATACCGGTCATCGGCCAGATCGTGTTCAACCAGAACATTATCACCTATATAGCATGGATCCTGGTCCCGCTGATCTCATATTTCATCTTCAAGACCGCAAACGGACTGACGCTCCGATCCTGCGGCGAGAATCCGGAAGCAGTGGATGTGGCCGGAATCAATGTGAGGAAGGTCCGTATCCTGGCAGTCGCCTTTGCCGGCATCCTGGGCGGCATCGCCGGAGCTTACTATTCTCTTTGCAATGTCGGCATGTACACGTCGGAGATCATAAGCGGACGAGGCTGGATCGCATTCGGCATCTGCTTCCTCGGGAACTGGAATCCGGTGGGAGTGCTGATCTACGGAGTTGTCTTCGGAATCTGCGATGCACTCGGCAATTATGTCAAGGCACTTGGAACCAGCGTGCTGCCGAACGAACTCTTCAGCGCGCTGCCGTACCTGCTGGTCATCATCATGACCGCACTCAGGCGGTCCTTTAACGTACCGGCAAGGTTGGGAACGAATTACATCAAGGAAGAGTAAGCTGATGATCTTAGAGACATAATCCGGGCAGGGAAGAGAGAAACAGCACTCCTGCCCGGAAAAGAAAACGCAGGGCCGGGTCCTCATGGGATCCGGCCCTGTTATATATCGGATATTCAGTTTTCCGGCGCACCTCCGGTACCTGCCGGAAAAATTCATACACGCTCTGCAATATATCTGGCCACGTACACGCCGCTCGCAGAGGCGTGGGAGAGGGAATGTGTGACGCCGCTGCCGTCGCCGATGATAAACAGTCCCTTGTGACTGGTCTGCAGGTCATGGTCGATCTCGACCTTCATGTTGTAGAACTTGACCTCAACGCCATAGAGCAGGGTGTCATCGTTGGCGGTTCCGGGTGCGATCTTATCCAGTGCATAGATCATCTCGATGATATCGTCCAGGATCCGTTTCGGGATGACCAGGCTCAGGTCTCCGGGCGTCGCATCCAGAGTCGGCACCACAAAGGATTTCGCGATCCGCCTCTCTGTACTGCGGTGTCCGCGGATCAGGTCACCGAACCGCTGCAGGATCACGCCGCCGCCGAGCATGTTGGACAGACGGGCGATGGATTCGCCGTAGCCGTTACTGTCATGGAACGGATCGGTGAAATGTTTGGATACCAGCAGAGCGAAATTGGTATTGCCGGTATGTTTGGCAGGATCCTCATAGCTGTGGCCGTTTACGGTCACGATCCCGTTGGTGTTTTCGTTGACGACCGCCCCTTTCGGATTCATGCAGAACGTACGCACCAGATCCTGGTATTTTTCAGTCTTGTATACGATCTTGCCTTCGTACAGCTCGTCGGTGATCTCCTGGAAGACTTCCGCCGGAAGTTCCACACGGACACCGATGTCTACCTGATTCGAGCGCGTACGGATTCCAAGAGAATCGCAGACGCCCTCCATCCAGCTGCTGCCGCTGCGCCCTACGGATGCGATGCAGTAATCGCAGGTGAAGGTTTCAGCTTCTGTTTCAATCTCAAATCCTTCCGGAGCCTGACTGTCTTCCTCTCCCCGGAGGTCTTTCCCGGATGCGCGGATATCGCAGACCGGTGTGTTGAAATAAAAATCTGCCTTATCCTTCAGGGCGTCGTATATATTCTCAAGAACCCTGTAATTGATATCGGTTCCCAGATGCCGGACGGACGCAGTCAGGAGGTGCAGGTTGTTCATCAGACAGAGCTTTCTGAACTTGGAGTTGCCGGTTGAATACAGCTTAGTATCACCGCCGCCGTTTTCCACATTGATCCGGTCCACATAATTCATCAGGTCGATCGCCTGCTGCCGTCCGATATACTCGAAGAGAGTCCCGCCGAATTCGTTGGTGATGTTATATTTCCCATCCGAAAAGGCGCCCGCGCCGCCGAAGCCGTTCATAATAGAACAGGTCTTGCAGTGGATGCAGGCTTTTACCTTATCCCCGTCGATCGGGCATCTGCGTTTTTCCAGAGGCGCGCCGGCCTCAAACAGGGCAACCTTCAGGTCGGGACAGAGGCGTGTCAGCTCATATGCAGAGAAGATAC
Source organism: uncultured Lachnospiraceae bacterium (assembly GCA_902803155.1). GTDB lineage: Bacteria > Bacillota > Clostridia > Lachnospirales > Lachnospiraceae > Porcincola. Next base: position 4,802 of record CADCOU010000376.1, read on the forward strand.
CGCCCGGTCCGGCTCCGATAATAATCACATCATAATGTTTCATAATTATTCACCACATCCTTACCATCCAGGTCTGCAGCACCGTACGAAGTGTACCATAGGAAAGGCCGGTTGTGAATCATTCCGAATGGATTTGCGGCTGTTTTTCGTATATTATGATATTCATGGCAGAGAGCGGGGGAAAGGATATGGAGTACAGGCTGATCCGGAGCGGCAGAAGGAAAACAATCGGCATACAGGTAAAGGACGGAAATGTCATTGTCAGGGCTCCTCTGAGGACATCTTTGAAAGAGATTGAGGCCTTTGTGGAACGCTCGGAGGGCTGGATCGAAAAGCATCTTCGGGAGCAGGAGAAGCAGAAGGCACAGAGAGAATCGGAGATCGCATCCGGACAGGCGGCCGGGAAACTTACCTGGCCGGAGCTGGAAGCCCTGGCACAGGAGGCGGTCCGTGTGATTCCGCAGAGGGTCGCCTATTATGCCCCGCTGATCGGCGTTACCTACGGAAGGATCACGATCCGGAACCAGCGGTCCCGGTGGGGCAGCTGCAGCGCGAAGGGCAATCTGAATTTCAACTGTCTGCTGTGCCTGGCGCCCCCCGGTGTTCTGGACGCCGTGGTCGTCCATGAACTGTGCCACCGCAAAGAGATGAATCATTCAAAACGCTTCTACGAAGAAGTTCTTCGGGTGTATCCGGATTATCACAAAGACCATGCATGGCTGAAGGAACACGGGCAGGAACTTCTGCAGCGGCTGCCGGCGAACAGACAATGACCAGGCATTCCGGGGATATCCGGAAGATTTCCGTCTTCAGAATTGCGAAGGACAGTTTTTTACAGTACAATGATCCCATGGGATTGGTTCCGGAGAACAGGATTTGCTGCTTCCGGAATCAAATGAGATAATCTGAGACACATTTTTTCAGGCAAGGAGGAGGACCTATGAGGAAAAAACTGTTGGCATCCCTGATCACTGTGTCAGCGGTCCTGGCACTGGGCGTCTGCGCATGGGCAGGAACAACAATGGAAAACATCGGTACCATTGATTTTGCGGATGAATGGATCGACGGAACAAATCTTCTTGAAAAGCCGGACGGCTCGGGGCTTTACGTGCTTTCCGACATGGACGGAAATACGCTGAGCGAGAAGTCATACGGAAGGATCGGATATGATTCGGGATACGGATTCATATCGGTTCAGGTCGAACCGGACGACGGGATCAACGGCATCGGCGCCGTCAACCTGTCCGGAAAAGAGATCGTACCGTGCAGTTACGGTAAGGTTGACTTTGAGAATGAGCACTGGATCCGGGCAATTGCGCTGAAGGAGTCCACTGCGGATCAGTATGATTATGAATCCTGGATCGGAGACGGATATTATCTGATTGACCATGCAGACTTTTATTATGTTGACGACGAGGGCAATGCCGCGCTGGCATCCAGCCTTTCCCGCGACATATACATGGACAGCAATGCATACGGACGGTTTATCAATATCGAGAACCGCGCAGACGGAAGCATTACCGCATACGATGGATCCTGGGCCGTTGTGGAGACCCCGGAACCGCTGAAGTATCTGTCAGATGAGGCACCCGGTGCGGATGAAAAGATCAATTCTTACTACGAAAACGGCCAGTACGGTCTGAAAGATGCAGCCGGAAATGTGATCATCGGCCCGACATACGGTTATATCGAGAACTTCAAAGGCGAGTACGCGGAAGTGGAAAACCGTCTTGAGAGCGGCGACGTGAAAGGCCTGATCGACAAGACCGGCGCAGTCATCGTTCCGGTGGAATATGATGATGTTGATTATGGTTATTACGCTCCGGCGACACCGGAAAACAACTATTCAAATTATTCTTACAATAACTTCGGTTATTTTGCGGTAGAGAAAGACAATAAACTCGGTTATGTTGACATGGCGGGCAATCTGACCTGTGATTTCACGATCGCCGAGAGCAACTGTGACGTTTACGGCGCGTCCGCCATCTATACGGATATGGGCGGAGCGAAGCATATCCTTGCCGCAGACGGAACCGATACAGATGTCTCCCAGTATGAAAGCATATATGCCCTGAACAGCGGAAGCGGCATGTACTACAAGGTATGCGACTCGGATTACAACTATGGAGTGATCGACTGGCACGGAGATGTGATTGCCGAAGTGAAGTACAATGATGTGGACCTTTCCGGAGACGGACAGTACCTCCTTCTGCAGGAGGAGTACAATTCTCCCTGCGAACTGGTGAAACTGACCTATACGGCAGACAGCGCACCGGCAGCGCCGGCGGAAGACACAGGCGCGTCTCTTACGGTTGCAGAAGAGGGCGGAGAAGGCGAAGCAGCTCCGGCAGAAGGCGGTGCTGATTCTGCAGATCTCTCTTCCATCAAGGGACTGATCGACAGTGCGATCACACTTGCGAATACCGATGCAGCCGCGAACAAGGATGCCATCATCGGTATCCTGACAAGTGCGGCAACATCTCTTGCAGAAAGCAAACCGGAGGTAAAAGCGGTGCTTGACAGCGCGATCAGTATGATGAATTCTGATGCGGTTGACGGCGCGTCCGTAGCGACCATCCTTAACAGTGTCAAGACACTGCTCGGATAAGATCCGGTATCCGTTTCTTCGCTGCAGAATCAGACGAAAAACGGTAAACAGACAGATATTGGAATGCCCCGGCCGGGTGAGGCCGGGGCATTTTAATATCTGTGTCCACAGAGAGATTATTCATTTGTCAGAATATACGGTGAAAGAGCCTCTGCAGGATCCCTGCAGATCACCGGAGCAGCAGGAAGATTTCCGTCAGTATCATCCCGGTTACGGCACCGCCTATATGCGCCTGCCACGCGATCCCCGGCATGAAGTTGATCGCCAGGTTCATTACGAGCGTGGCGGCAATGCTCCGGATTCCGGCGACGGAGCGAAAGTGCAGCATTATAAGAAACAGGCTGAACATCAGACCATACAGACCGCCCGACAGCCCGACGGACCACCGGGTCTTTGAGACGGCGTATTCAAGAATGCTGCCGCCGATCACGGAACCGAGCAGGATCGCGGAAAACCATACATGTCCGTAGAACTGCTCCAGAAAACGCAGATTGTACAGCGCATACAGGTTCATGGCCAGATGCCATGGGCGGATGTGGGTGAAACCCACAGTCAGCATTCGCCACCACTGGCCCTGCCGGATCTTTTCACGGTCATAGCAGCCGCACCGGACAGCGCGGGAGAGCTGATCCCCCTTTCCGGAATTGATGTACAGAAAGACGGCGCCGCAGACAAGCAGGACCGCCAGCCATACGGACGCACCTTCACTCAGGATCGAAGAGCCTCTCATCGGATAACCTCCATCGGTACTCGTTTTTATTCATTTTTATTATATCACATTGATCGCTCAGGCATCAGCCGATCCGCCCGGGACAGGTGATCAGGTGCCTTGCTTTTGTCCATGAAATAGTCACATCCTGGTTGTAATATGGTCTGCAGATACCGCCGGGACGGAACGGATCAGAAAGAAGTACAGGCGGAAAACCGCAAGTTGTACATCTGCCCGGTTATCTGATAAACTGAAGCCAGAGATATTCCGGCGGGAGGCTCCCGCCGTGAGAGGCTTTCGGCAGAGGCGTATCAGGACTTCGCCAGGCGCAATTCCGCCAGGGAGGAATGGATACTGCGAAGACCGGAGAAAGGGGCGGCAGCATGAAACTGACATTTCTGGGAGCAACGCATGAAGTAACGGGAAGCTGTTACTATCTGGAAGCATGCGGAAAGAAGATCCTGATCGATTACGGCA
>CADCOU010000377.1 GCA_902803155.1 uncultured Lachnospiraceae bacterium
AAGATCAACGGTAAGGTCATCGGCGTCGACGTCGACCAGGCCGGAACCATCGATGACGCATACGGCGACGGCATGACAGTCACCAGTGCCATGAAGGGTCTTGCCGCAACTGTTAAGACTCTGCTTACCGCTATCCAGGATGGCACCTGGGATGATTACAAGGGACAGGTCCAGAACCTTGGCCTCGTTTCCGAGAATCCGGAAGAGAACTATGTACAGCTCCCGGCTTCCACGCAGTGGGCAGACGGCTTCACCGAGGATGATTACAATGCACTGGTTGCAAAGATGTTCGCAGGTGAGATCGAAGTCGACAGCAACACCGAAGCAATGCCGGCAGTTGAGGCGATCACCGTCGATGATCAGGGCGCGATCAAGGGCTGATAAAAAGTTCGGGTACAGATTCTGCTGAAGGCAGATCTGAACGAAACTGCCCTATGAGAGTACCATGAACGGATGGTAATCTGAGAGTCCGGGGCGTTTGAAGCCCCGGACTCATTTTCGTAACACGAAGGAGGGAGAGAGTATCGCTATGCAGGAACCATATGCGATTGAGATGCTTCATATCACGAAGCGTTTCCCCGGCATCATAGCAAATGACGATGTCACGATCCAGCTGCGCAGGGGTGAGATCCACGCACTGCTGGGAGAGAACGGCGCCGGGAAATCAACCCTGATGAGTGTTCTCTTCGGCCTGTACCAGGCGGAGGAGGGCGAGATCAGGAAAGACGGGAAGACGGTAGAGATCAACAACCCGAACGACGCGAACGAACTCGGTATCGGAATGGTCCATCAGCACTTCAAGCTGGTGCAGTGCTTCTCGGTTCTCGACAACATCATTCTCGGTTCGGAAACCGTCAGGAACGGCTTCCTCCAAAAGGATGAGGCGAGAAAGAAGGTCCTGGAGTTGTCAGAGAGATACGGATTGCAGATAGATCCGGATGCGAAGATCTCAGACATCACCGTAGGTATGCAGCAGAGAACAGAGATCCTGAAGATGCTGTACCGTGATAATGAGATCCTGATCTTCGACGAACCGACGGCAGTTCTGACGCCGCAGGAGATCGAAGAGCTCATGCAGATCATGAAAAACCTGATCGCGGAAGGAAAATCGATCCTGTTCATTTCCCATAAGCTCAATGAGATCATGGAAGTGGCTGACCGGGTTTCGGTTCTCCGCAAGGGCAAATACATCGGTACCGTCAATGTTGCGGATGTTGACGAAGCAGAGTTGTCCCGCATGATGGTAGGCCGCGATGTCCAGCTGAAAGTCGATAAGAAAGACGCGACCCCGGGCGATGTGATCCTGGATGTGCAGGGGCTGACCCTTGCTTCAAAGGAGCATAAGAAGAATGCCGTCAATGACGTCACATTCCAGGTACGGGCAGGCGAGATCGTCTGTATCGCGGGTCTCGACGGAAACGGACAGACCGAACTGGTCTATAGCCTGACCGGTCTGGAGAATCCGACTTCCGGAACCGTTAAGGTCTGCGGAAGAGATATCACCCATGATTCGATCCGCAAGAGAGCCGATCTGGTGGCGCACATTCCGGAAGACCGTCATAAACACGGTCTGGTTCTGGACTATCCGCTGGAATACAATATGATCCTTCAGCGCTACTATGAGCCGGAGTTCACATCCGCTGCAGGATTCCTGAAGAGGAAGGAGATCAGGGAGTATTCCGACAAGCTGATCGAAGAATACGATGTCCGTTCCGGCCAGGGTTCGATCACGACCACGCGTGCAATGTCCGGCGGTAACCAGCAGAAGGCAATCATCGCAAGAGAGATCGACCGCGGACTGAAGTTCCTGATTGCGGTCCAGCCTACCAGAGGCCTGGATGTCGGCGCAATCGAGAACATTCACGCACAGCTGGTTGCGGAGAGAGATAAAGGCTGCGCGATCCTTCTGGTATCCCTCGAGCTGTCGGAGGTCATGAACGTTTCCGACCGCATCCTGGTCATGTATGAAGGAGAGATCGTCGGAGAACTTGATCCCAAGAAGACGACAACAGAGGAACTCGGTCTGTACATGGCAGGCGCTAAGAGAGATCCCCAGTTTCAGAAGGGAAGGGGGTGACAGGAATGAGTGAGAATAAAGGTTTTTTCGGTAAACCTGCAGTGCAGACGATCATGGCATCTCTTATCTGCATCCTGATCGGACTGTTCTTCGGATTCCTGGTACTTCTGCTGATCCATCCGCAGGGGGCGTGGGAATCGATCGTAACGATCCTGCTGAACTTCCTGACCCGCTCATCCGGTCCGGCGAAGATCAAGGCACTGGGCAATACGCTGGTCAAGACTTCGCCTCTGCTGATGTGTGCGCTGTCCGTCTGCTTCTGCTATAAAGTCGGTCTGTTCAACATCGGCGCGGCCGGACAGTATGAAGCCGGAGCCGGGATCGCACTCTTTGCGGCGCTTGGCTGGGGCCTTCCCTGGTGGATCTGCCTGATCCTCGCAGGACTTGCAGGAGCGCTTCTCGGATGCATCTCCGGTGCCCTGAAGGCATACAGGAATGTAAATGAAGTTATCTCCGGCATCATGCTGAACTGGATCACCCTGTATATAGTCAACATGATCCTGACGAAAGTCAAGGATCCGGCCAGTCCCTATACCCTTCCGCTGCAGGCGACGAACCCGAAGGCAGTGATCCCGGGTGTGGGACTTCCCGCACTCTTTGCCAACAACCGTTATGTGACGCTTGCGATCCCGCTGGCGGTCATCATTGCGATCATCATCTGGGTCGTTCTGAATAAGACGGTATTCGGCTATGAGCTGCGCGCGACCGGTTTCAATAAGGAAGCGGCAAAATACGCCGGCATGGCTGAGAAGAAGAACATCATCGTGACACTGGCGATCGGCGGCGCCCTTGCAGGCATCGGTGCAGCATTCCTGTTCCTGACGGGATATCAGCAGTGGACCACCACACAGACATCGGTACCGAGCATGGGCTTCAACGGTATCGCGGCTACATTCCTCGGCGGTCTGAACCCGATCGGAACGATCTTCTCATCGTTCTTCATCCAGCAGATCACGGACGGCGGCGCACTGATCGACAAGGCGATCTACCCGTCCCAGATCTCAGACCTGATCTCGGCACTGATCGTTTATCTGTGCGGATTTACAATGTTCTTCCGCCTGATCATTGCGAATAAGCTGGCTCGGAAAGGAGGTAACAAGTAATGCTGTTACTGATTCAGTATACATTGATGTTTGCCTCCGTCCTTTCTCTGGTGGCACTGGGCGGGTGCTTTTCGGAGCATTCCGGTGTGATCAACCTGGGACTTGAGGGAATCATGGTCATGGGAGCCCTGGGCGGCGCCATGGCAATGCAGTTTTTGGGCAGTGCACCCGCGATCGTTACGATCATAGTGGTCATGCTCGCTGCGGTGGCAGTCGGCATGCTCTACTCCTGTCTGCTTGGATTTGCAAGTATCCAGTTCAACGCGGATCAGACACTGGTCGGTACCGCCATGAACATGCTTGCTACTGCGGCAGCAACGATCATCGCGCGTTCGTTCAATACCATGAAGGACCCGAACAACGTCTCCAATACCCTGCAGTATATCAAGCAGAAGAGAGCATTTCTGAAGTACTTCGGACGCTTCGAGTTCAACTGGTTCATGGTGGTCGCAGTCATTATGCTGATCGTCGGATACATTGTACTGTACAAGACCCGCTTCGGTCTGCGCCTGATGGCCTGCGGTGAGAATCCCCAGGCAGCTGACGCAGTCAGTATCAATGTTTACAAGATGCGCTGGGCAGGCGTCCTGATCTCCGGTTTCCTCGGAGGACTCGGAGGCATCGTGTATATCACGGCAGGCGTATCTGAATGGAAGTTTGAAGTCGGTGTTGCAGGCTTCGGTTTCCTGGCACTCGCAGTTATGATCTTCGGACAGTGGAAGCC
>CADCOU010000378.1 GCA_902803155.1 uncultured Lachnospiraceae bacterium
CAGATCGTCGGGAAGATGCAGATCTATGATAAGGAGAAAAATGAATACAGAGCCGTGACATACGGGGACATCACGATCCTCCTCAGAACCGCGAAACAGTGGTCGGATGTTTTCTCAAAGGCGCTCTCCGCACACGGCATTCCGAACAGGGCAGGGGCAAGAACAGGATACTTTGACGCAGTGGAGGTGCGGACCATCCTGGCCTATCTGAACGTACTGGACAATCCCAGACAGGATATCCCTCTGGCGGCTTCCCTGCGGTCTGAGATCGGAAACCTTGATGACAGGGAACTGGCCGTGATCCGCGCAGAGAGCAGGGACAGTTCCTTCTATGACAGCGTCCTTCACTATATGGAATGCGGGGAGGACGAGACGATCCGCCGCAAGCTGGCTGCTTTTTGGGAGATGACGGCGTCTCTCCGGAGAGATGTGAGCGATACCCCGATCCATATCCTTCTCTGGAAGGTCCTTGATGAGACCGGTTTTGCCGACATCACTGCCGCTTCAGAAGGAGGCAGGCAGAAGAGGGCGAACCTGGATCTCCTGGTGGATAAGGCGATCGAGTATGAGGCGACAAGCTACAGAGGCCTGTTTCATTTTGTGCGCTATATCGAGAAGCTCCGCAAAGGGGAAATGGATATCGGCCCTGCGGAGAGCCTCTCTGCGGGCGGAGATGAAGTCACGATCATGACGATGCACGCAAGCAAGGGACTGGAGTTTCCCGTTACCTTTGTCAGCGGACTGGGGAAGCAGTTCAATCTCCGGGACTCCAGGGACGGACTTGTATTGCACGCTTCGCTGGGAGCCGGCCTTGATTATGTGGACAGGGAACTGCGGATTAAGGTCCCGAACCGGATCAAAGGGGTGCTTTCAGACCGTATCCTGTCCGATTCGCTGGGGGAAGAACTGAGGATCCTCTATGTGGCGATGACACGCGCCGAGCAGAAACTGATCCTGTCGGGGAGTATGGACGACAGGGCCGGCTGGATCAGGAAGGCTGCGGCAGAACGGGGAGAGGAGAGTGAAAAATACTCTTCGACCTGGGTTCTTAAGACTAAGAACATGCTGGAATGGATCGTGGGCGGTCTGATGCGTCACGGCGCTGAGAGCAGTTTCTTTGATGACGCGGAGTCGGAGCTGCCTTCCGCAGTGCAGACTGTGATCCGTGATCTTCCGGGAAGGGTCCGGATCATCACCGGTGACGAGATCATGAGGAACTCTGCCGGGAGCCATATCATCCGGGCGGGGCGTGTTCTGGACCTTACGCAGACGGATCCGGAGAAGACATATGACGCCGGACTGGGAGACCGGCTGAAACGGATGCTCGCCATGCGATACCGGTATGAGGACGCCGCCGGGATGCCGGGCAAACTGTCGGTGTCTGAACTGAAAACTGCCGCATATGAGGCGGAGATGGAACGTCTGGGGGAAGAAAGAGATTTTGCACGGCTGGAAGATGTGACCGGTCCTGAGGGCAGGGATACGGACGGAGTCGGGACGGAAGAGATCCCCGTGCCGCGTTTCCTTCAGGAAGAACAGGAGAACGGACTGTCCTCTGCCGCAAGGGGCACGGTGTATCATGAAGTGCTCTCTGCAGCGGATTTCTCAGTCGATCCGTATCCCGGCCAGATCGCGGCACAGTTGGAATCAATGGTTAAGTGTGATAAAATCCAGAAGGGCGAAGCTGAGTGCATAGATCCGGCGAAAATAGAGCGATTCCTGAATACCCCGCTGGCGTCCAGAATGCGGATGGCTGAGAGACGCGGCACGCTCCGGCGGGAACAGCCGTTTGTGATCGGTGTGCAGGGCGATGAGATCCGGGAAGACTGGAGCAGCGCGGAGACGGTCCTGATCCAGGGGATCATAGATGCATATTTTACGGAAGAGGATCATATTGTTCTGATCGATTATAAAACTGACCGGGCAGAAGAAGGCGACCAGGAGAGTCTGGTCAGACGCTACCGGAAACAGTTTGAACTGTACAGGGACGCGCTGGAGCGCCTTCTGGAAAAGCCGGTTTCAGAGGCATGGCTGTATTCGCTCAGTCTCGGTCAGGCCATCCCTGTTCCGCTGGAGCGGGAAGTCTGAGCGGAGTAATATAGTCACAGACGAAAGCTGTGCGGGACGTCAGAGGAATCTGAGACAGCGCGGTATAGTATAAATATATAACAGATAAAGAATAGTAAAGGTAACTCATCAGGTATCATGCAGGCGAAGAAGAAACACACGGGTGCAATCTATTTCTGGATCGGATTTCTGATCCCGACTTTACTGACAGCAATCGGCTTTGTTCTGATCGGCGTATGGCCGTCAGGCGACGGGACGGTCCTGATCATTGATTCCCTCCATCAGTATCTTCCGTTCTATACGGATTTCCATGAGAAACTGAGATCCGGCGGAAGCCTGCTGTACTCTTTTTCCGCAGGCCTGGGCTACAACTTCTGGGCAACCTATGCGTACTATCTGGCAAGCCCGTTTAACTTTCTGATCGCACTGGTCCCGACTGCCAACGTCTGTGATTTCATGGATCTGATGATACTTCTGAAGATCGGACTGTGCGGGGGAACGTTCTCCTGGTACATGCATCACCGCAATACGAGGGCATTTGCCCTTCCGGTTGCTTTCGGCACGATGTTTGCACTGAGCAATTTCATCATCGGGTATTATTTCAACCTGATGTGGCTGGACTCTGTCGCGATGCTGCCGCTGATCTGCTGCGGGATTGAGATGATATGCGGAATCGGCGCCAACAGACGCCTCTCGGACAATTCTGACGGCAGGATGTATGGCCTGGCTCTCTGTTATGGGATCTGGTGCAATTACTACATCGGATTCATGCTCTGCATTTTCGCAGTGCTGTATTACGCGGTCTGTGCTGTTATTGCAGGGAGATGCAGACCGGTACTGTTTCTGAAAAGGACGCTCCGCTTTGGCTGGTATTCCCTGCTCGGCGGAGGGATCGGGACGCTGGTGCTGCTGCCGGCATACCGTGCCCTGAAGATATCGGAATCCATGCAGAGCAATCAGTTCCCGAAGAAGTTTGATTTTTATGACAGCTTCATGGATATGATGCTGACTCATTTTGCGGGGATAAAACCGATCAATATCGCCAGTACTCAGGTTGGCCTGAATGCGTACTGCGGGGTATCGGTCCTGATCCTGGTGCTGCTCTTTATGCTCGAAAGCAGGATTGCGTTCAGGGAGAGGATCGCGAGGCTTGCCCTTGCGGGACTGCTCCTCCTGAGTTTCTCGCTGAGGCCGCTGAATTATATCTGGCACGGATTTCACCAGCAGAACGGCCTCCCGAACCGGTTCGCATTTATCTACATCGGAATCGTACTGGCCATGTCGTATGATTCCCTGCGGGATCTGAAGAGAATGCCTGTCTGGAAAGTGCTCTTTGCGGGGGTGCTCCCGGCCGCGGAGGCGCTTGTCCTGTTTATCGGGAACTACGGGAAGGATTATGAGGATAAAGAGTATCCCGCATATGTATACCTGATCACGATCGGACTGATGTGTGCGTACCTCACGCTGCTCCTGGCAGTCAGACTGACCGGGATCAGCAGGAGGACCGCTGCCTTTCTGATTGCGGCACTCTGCACCGCAGAGGCCGGGGCAAGTGCGGTATACGGCATCATCTGCAATGATTCCGTGATCCGCTCCTCGTACCTGAACGACCAGAAGTCCTATAAGGAGCTGATGGGGCAGATTGATGACGGGGACTGGTACCGGTCTGAGGTGGACGCACAGCGCATGCGAAATGTCACGCTGTTCTGCGGGGGCAATTCCGTTGTGATGTTCAACTCTACCATGCAGCAGTCCGTCACGAAATTCTGTGATGCGATCGGTATGGAAGCGAGAACCAACAAAAACGGATATATCGGCGTTACGAAACTTATGAACGACGTGTTCGGGATACGTTATGTTCTGAGCGCAAACGGAACCGGCAGTACACTGTACGGATTCCCTGAAGTTCTGTCCGACAGCAATCTGACAGTTTACCGGAATGAGGATGCGCTGCCGCTCGGATTCCTTGTGAACGAGTCGATACTCGGATGGAACACATCGGAAGGGACTCCCATCGAGGTTCAGGATCAGTTTATTTCCCTTGCGACCGGGCACGACGGGATCTATACGATGGACCGGTATGTGGATCTTGAGAGCGGAACCGAGAACGGTGTCCTTATACCGGAGAACAAGCAGGTATATATCTATCTGCCGAATCGTGTCAAGGAACTCAGACTGAATACGCCGGAGTATTCCAAGACATACAGTACCTATACGGATCACCTCTATGATGTCGAAGCATGTGACGGGAACAATGAGGCTTCTTTCACAGCCACGCTGAACGGAACCTCCGCGCAGAAAGCGGTTATTTACACCTGTCCGGATACTCTGGAGAAAGAAGTAAGAGATGAACTCGCCAGAGTACCGCTTGAGAATATCACGGCAAAGGGGAGCAGGCTGTCAGGAACGATTGAGGCGGACCGCGAAGGCGAACTGCTGATCACGATCCCGTACGACAGGAACTGGACATGCCGGGTGGACGGCGTGAAAACAGAAGCAGACTGCATCGGAGGGGCGCTGATGGGCATCCCGCTGACAGAAGGATTGCATACGATCTCGATGAACTATATGCCTGACGGACTGAGAACAGGAATACCGGTCAGCATGATCTGCGCAGTGCTGATGGCGCTTTCCTGCATGATGACCGGAAGACGCAGGAAGAAGGAGATGGAATTGGGGAGAACAGGAATCGTAAATAATGAGGTGATCGATGCGATCATCGATATCGCGGGAGAAGACTGCGTTCTGGAAAAGGAACCGATGAAGAAGCATACTACCTTCAGGATCGGAGGACCTGCCGACCTCTTTGTGAGTCCGGACAGTGAGAAGAGCCTGATCGAAACAGTTCTTTTCTGCAGGAAGATGAAGGTTCCGTTCTATATTACAGGAAACGGAAGCAATCTGCTGATCGCAGATGACGGATATCGCGGCGTGATTATCCAGGTCGGCCGCAGCCTTTCGGAGATTACGGTGATCGGAGAGCAGATCTATGCGCAGGCAGGAGCTCTTCTGTCGACCGTTGCTCACAGGGCTCTTGACGCTTCTTTGACGGGTATGGAACCGCAGTCCGGGATCCCGGGAACACTGGGGGGAGCACTTGCCATGAACGCCGGTGCATACGGCGGAGAGATGAAGGATATCACCTCGGAGGTGAAGGTCCTGACCGCAGACGGAGAAATCTGTACGTTCACAGCTGAGGATATGCAGTTTGGATACCGGACCAGCAGAGTGCAGAAGGAAAATCTGATTGTACTCTCGGCGACACTGAAACTGGAAGAAGGCGATCACGAAAAAATCCTGGAGACCATGCAGGATCTCAGCCGGAGAAGGCAGGAAAAACAGCCTCTGGATCTTCCGAGTGCGGGTTCCACTTTCAAGCGGCCGGAAGGACACTTTGCCGGGGCGCTGATCGACGAGGCAGGTCTTCGCGGATACCGCGTCGGCGGCGCGCAGGTCTCGGAGAAGCATTGCGGTTTTGTGGTGAATAAGGGGAATGCGACTGCTGCTGATGTGCGGCAGCTGATTGAAAATGTACAGGAAATCGTATATGAGGATTCCGGAGTGCGTCTGGAGCCTGAAGTAAGGATGATCGGTTTCTGAAAGAATCCGGAACCCGCAGGAGCGTGGGCGGATGAAACAGACGGGGGACCTTTATGAGATTTGTCATCGTGACAGGAATGTCCGGATCAGGGAAAACACATGCGCTGAAGATGCTCGAAGATCTGGGGTATTTTTGTGTAGATAACCTTCCTCTCGAACTGGTGGGCAAATTCGCGGAACTTGCGGGCAGTTCCGCCCAGGAATACAGCAAGGTCGCTCTGGGACTGGATGTCCGCAGCCTCTATAAAGGCAGGAGCAGTGTGGATGATTTCCTGGAGATTATGGATGAATATCCGCATGAAATTCTGTTTCTGGACTGCGCGGAGAGAACACTGGTCAGGCGTTATAAAGCATCGCGCCGCATGCATCCGCTTGCGAAGAACGGCAGGATAGAAGACGGAATTGCCCTGGAGAGGGAATATCTGAAGGCGCTGAGAGAATGCGCGGATTATGTGGTGGATACAAGTGATCTGCTGACAAGACAGCTCCAGGAGGAACTCTCCCGGCTTTTCGCGACGGACGCGGAAGAAGGCAATCTGTTTCTCTCAATTCTGTCTTTCGGGTATAAGTACGGCATCCCTTCCGATGCCGATCTCGTATTCGATGTACGATTCCTTCCAAACCCGTTCTATGTGGACGAGCTGAAGCATAAGACCGGGAACGAAAAGGAAGTGCAGGATTATGTCTGCCAGACGGGAGAGGCGGATGATTTTCTGCACAGGGCGGAAGATCTCCTGGATTATCTGCTCCCGAGATATGTGGCAGAAGGGAAACGCCAGCTGATGGTCTGCGTGGGATGTACCGGTGGCAGGCATCGGTCAGTCACGATGGCGAACAGACTGGCCGACTATTACAGTGAGAGTTCCTGGCCGGTTTCCGTTCTGCACCGGGATATAACAAGAACATAGGAGAAGCCGATGTCATTTTCATCCGAGGTAAAAGAGGAATTGTCCCGCCAGACAGACAGTGCAAGACATTGCAGGATCGCGTTCCTGACGGCGCTGTTTCACATGGCTCCGGTACTGACGGAAGATACCATCGGTATCCGGACAGATATCGGGAATGCGGCAAATGCATTCGCGGCGGTCCTCAAGAAGGTCGTTTCCGCACCGGTCCGTGAAGAGCGGAGACCGCGGGGGAAATCCTGCGAGGTCACGATCACGGTGTCCGGGAAGGATGAGGTCCGCAGCCTCTTGGAAGCCATGAAATTCGGCACGACTCCGAATAGTCCGATGCAGTCTGAAACAGAGATCCGTGCAACCCTTCCGTCAAGGCTCATTTTACAGAAGACATGCTGCAGAAAAGCATATCTGAGGGGCGTATTCCTGATGACCGGATCGGTGAGTGATCCGTCCAAGAGTTATCACCTGGAGATCGTGTTCCAGCGGGAAGAAGACGCCCGGATGGTGGTATCGCTGATGGAATCGCTTGGATTCGGGGCGAAAGTCTCCACCCGAAAGGGAAGGTTTGTCGTTTATCTCAAGGAAAGCGAACAGATTTCTGATGTTCTTGGTGCGATGGGGGCGACAGGAAGCCTGATGAAACTGGAGAACAAGAGGATCCTCAGGGACATTGCCGGAAAGATCAACCGTCAGGTCAATTTTGAATCGGCGAATCTGAGAAAGACGGGCGTCACATCAAAACGACAGACGGAAGATATTGAATTCATAGAAAAAACAATAGGTCTGAGTTCGCTCTCAGCGAGTCTCCGGCAGGCAGCGCAGCTCAGAATAAGTATGCCGGATGCAAGCCTTCAGGAACTCTCAGATGCTTCTGAGCCGCATGTCGGAAAGAGCGGGATCAATCACCGCCTGAAAAGGCTGGAAATAATGGCGGATGAACTCCGCCGCGGTAACAGAGAAAACATGTAACGGAGATAACCGGGATCAGGCTGATCAGGGGGAGAGTCATGGCAGCGGTTTATCTGATTTTTACGATATTATCCATGTTTACCTGCATGCTTCCTGCGGGAGTATTCAGTGTGATCTGGGAAAGCATCAGCAATTATCTGACAGTCGGAGTACCGTCAATCGCAATCATAAGGGTTCTGATCGTAATCGGCGTGGTAGCCGCGGCGGTTCTTTCCGACCGGATCCGGAGCTATGGCGTGATCCGGGATATTGTGATCGGCTCCACGGCGCTGGAGGCACTCGCCCTGCTCGGGTTCTCACTTTCGCGGGTATTCTGGAACCTTTGTGTCTGGTCTGTATGTCTCGGTTTCGGCCTGGGTATGGGAGTCACGCTCCTGTGCCGTATGCTGAGACGCGCAGGAAGGCGTTACGCTGAGATTGTGTTTGCAGGCGGGGC
>CADCOU010000379.1 GCA_902803155.1 uncultured Lachnospiraceae bacterium
CCCCGCTGTCTTCGATCGTCAGTCCGCTGTCGTCCCCGCAGAGCAGGTGGAGGCGCAGGTTGACATTCCGTATGCCGATGCTCATCCGGTCGAAGTTCTCTCCGTCCCCCGGTCTGTCGTCGGACAGGAGGATCCGGATCCTCTCCCTGTCTTCCTCCGAGAGGGTGCCGTTATTCTCTACTGTGATCCGGAGCGCGTCAGAGTCGCTCTCCACTGTCAGCGCGCCGATGATATTCCCTCTCTCATCACCGCCGTGTTCCACCGCATTTTCCACGATCGGCTGTATGATCAGCCGAGGGACCTTGATCCCCAGCAGGGATTCATCCACCGTCTTCGTGAACTGGAACTTGCTTCCGAAACGCTCCCTGATGATATAGAGGTAGGCGTCCACATAGGAGAGTTCCTCGGACAGCGGGATCAGCATCTCGCCGCTCCGGTTGAGGGTGGCGTTCATCATCACGCTGAGGGCTTCGATCATCTTGCTGACATCGTCATTTCCGGACAGCCTGGCCTTCCAGTTGATGATCTCGAGCGTGTTGTTCAGGAAATGCGGATTGATCTGGGACTCCAGCGCTTTCAGCGTCGCATCCCGCTCCGCGATCTCTTCCACGTAGATACGCCGGAAAGAGTCCTCCAGGCTCACTGACATGTGATTGAAGGTATCGACCAGCTGCCCCATCTCCTCATTTCCGGAAAACGGCTCGATGCGGTAACCGTATTCACCGCTCCGGATCTTCTCGGAACCGCGGATGAGCGATCCGACCGGCTGGTCGATATTGCGGTACAGGTAGGAAAAAGTGGCGATCAGAAGCGGGATAAGCAGGATCAGCACCACTATGTAGACAGAAAGATATGCTGTGCTGTCCGCGAGGAGCTGTCCGCGGTCCAGTTCATTGACGTAGTACAGCATCTGTCCGTTGACTTTCAGAGCGAGCGCTGCAACGGCCGCCTTCCGGTCATAGACGGCTGTCGGGGATCCCTCGCGAACCCTGACTTCTGCGAAGGTCTCATCCGGAACGCCGAGCAGGAAATCCGTCTTCTCCTCATCCAGGTCTGCGGGGTCTCTGCGGATGAGTTCGCCGTCCAGCGCGATCACCCCGCTCTTCTTCCAGATCAGGCTGTCCGTGCTCTCAAACATGCGGTCCTTGTTCACTTCCATCACAAGCGTCGCGAAAGGCTCATAATTGCTGAGCACGATATTGCGGACCACATACAGATGTCCGGAGACTTCCGTCAGTCTGGTTGCCGTATCCAGGTCTTTTGCCGCCAGACGCACCGCTTCCGCCGTCGTGCTCTTGAACTCATCGATGCTTGCATAGGTCGCGCCGGCCGCATTGCTGTATGTATAGTATTCCATGGTGACAGGCATGTTGTAGAGCAGGATGGTGTTGGAGACCGTCTTGCTGTACTTGTAGGTCCGGTTCAGGTAATCGGTGACCTCCCTGTGCATGGTATCTTCATTCCCGCTTGCCAGGAACTGTTCATAGCTCTTCTTGATCACCCCGTCATAGGATGCCTGCCTCGACATCTCGATGACCGCCCGGATCTTGTCCGCAGTGATCAGGCCGGCATTTTCCATGGCACTGCACACCGTGCCTTCGATCTGCTTCTGACTGTTCCTGTTATGGAGCCAGATCAGTACGAAAGACACCAGGATGTACGGTACGATCCAGCAGATCAGGACCAGCCTGATCAGACCTGATTTCAGCCGGCGGTTCTTCATCTTATCTCCCCTCAGCCTGCAGACACCGTTTTCCCGGTATCAAGGCCCAGAAAATCTTCCAGTATCTCACATACCCGGACTGCGTCCTCCGGGCAGGACATTTCACAGAATATGCGGAGCAGCGGCTCTGTTCCGGAGAAGCGCGCCACGGCCCAGCCGCCGTTCGTGAAATAGAATTTGACCCCGTCCAGATAAGAGACATGGTCGGTCTCGTACGGAAACTGCGGCAGCTCCCTCTTCTCAAACAGGAGCTCCCGTATGCATGCTTTTTTCTCTTCCGTAAAGCGGTAGTCTCTCTCCTCCATGAAGATGCTTCCGCACTCCTTCTCGATCTCCCTGTAGATCTCAGAGATGTTCCTTCCCGTTACCGCGATCATCTCGATCAGCAGCATCGCCGCATAGATGCCGTCCTTCCCGTTGATATGTCCGCGGACGGTCAGGCCACCGGAAGACTCGCCGCCCACAAGGGCGTCCACTTCGCTCATCTTTGCGGAGATGTATTTGAACCCGACCGGAACTTCATAGCATTTCTCCGAGAACCGCTCCGCGATCCGGTCAAGCATGTGCGTCGTCGCGATATTCCTTACGACCGGACCGTGCATGCCGCGATACCGGATCAGGTAATAGTACAGCAGAACCAGCACATCGTTCGCTCTCAGATAGCGGCCGGTATCGTCTATTACTCCGAGTCTGTCCGCGTCTCCGTCTGTCGCGATGCCGATGTTGAAGCCGTAATCGATCACACGGGTGATCAGCTGCCGCATGGTGCTTGCATTCGGTGCCGGCATCCTTCCCCCGAACAGCGTATCATGGCTGTCGTGGATCGTTTCCACGTCACAGCGGGCAGTGAGGAGCAGTGTCTTCAGCGGGATGTCCGACACTCCGTACATGGGATCCAGCGCGATACGGAGGTTCGCCCTTTTTATAGCGCCCATATCGATCTTCTCTATAATATCGTCCAGATACTCGTTCAGCGGATAGATCTCTTCGATCAGGCCCTCTTCCAGTGCCTGTTCATACGGAACAGTATGGATCTCTTCCGGGCGGATCCCGTCCGCGATCTGCTCCAGCTCCTGTGTCACAGTCCGGTCGGCGTCCCGCCCGCCTGCGGTAAATACCTTGATCCCGTTATAGATGGCCGGGTTGTGGCTGGCTGTCACCATCAGGCCGTAGGGAAGCTCATGCTTCATAACATAGAACATGATCAGCGGAGTCGGCGACGACTTGTTGACAAGCTTCGCCTTTATCCCTTCCGCCGCAAACACTTCGCCGCACCAGCGCATGGTCTCCTTGGACAGGAAACGCCTGTCATAGCCGAGCACGATCCCTGCATCAGCCTTTCCTTCACGCTTCATCTTTACGCTTACGGCCTTCGCGAGAAGCTGGATGTTGGTTTTGATGAATTCATCCCCGATCACGGCTCTCCAGCCGCCTGTTCCGAATCTGATCATATGATTTCCCCTCCCCGGGTCTCCCCCTCAAACATAGCACCTCACGAATCCCTCGTAAACCCGGTCTGAAGACGCCGGCTCAACCCATCACAACAGTCACATCCACAGACGCTCCTGCCGGTATGGGCAGGATCCGGTCCGCACGCTCCCCGTCGATGAGGATCTCACGCACGCCTTTTGACACATGATCCGGATTGATGACCCGGATCCGGTAAGTTCCGCCCCTCCATATACGCAGAGCTGTGAACCCGTCCCAGCTCTCCGGGATGCACGGATCGATTGTAAGAGCGTCATATCCCGGGCGTATCCCAAGTATATACCGGGTTGCCGAGAAGTAGGACCATCCTCCCGAACCGGTCATAAAGGGATGCCTTGCCCGGCCATAGGCTGTGTGGTCCGGTCCCATGATGAACTGGCAGTATGAATAGGGCTCTGACTGGCGTATCTCGATCCTGTCATTCTGGTTGTACGGACAGAGGGCATCGTAGAATTCCATCGCCCTGTCCCCTCTTCCGAGCATGCATTCCGCAGCCCACGCCCAGGGGTTCGGATGGGAGAAGACCGCGCTGTTTTCCTTTACGCCCGGATATACACGCGTGACAAACCCGATGTCGTCATCCGGCCTGGTGTAAGCCGGCGCGTTCAGTCGGATGCCGTATGGCGTGAAGAGATAGCGGTAAACACTGTCCATCGCCTTCCTGCCCCTCTCCGGGGAAGCGGCGCCGGACAGAACCGCCCACGCGTTGCTCTCCAGGTGGATCCTTCCTTCCTCGTCGGCGGAAGTCCCGATCTTCCGCCCGTTCTTCGTGATGCCCCGGATGTACCAGTCTCCGTCCCAGAGCTGTTCTTCGCAGGTTTTCTGAACTCTCTGCGCCATCTGCCTGTAATGGTCCGCATCCTCTTCCCTGCCGAGGCAGGACGCGAGCGAGATGAAATGTCCGAGTGCCCAGTAATGCAGGAACGAGACCAGTGCGCTCTCGCCGCCGCCGAGGTTCAGGCAGTCGTTCCAGTCTGCGCGCAGCCCTTTGCAGATGCCGGTCATCCCCACCTGCTCTGCGGAGAAATCAAGGATCCTCTTCATGTGCTCATACACACTGTCCTGCCCGCCGTCCGCGTAGGTGACCATGAGATCCGCAAAGCGCAGATCACCCGTTTCCATGATGTATTCCGTGATGGCCGGTATCAGCCACAGCGCGTCATCCGCACAGGCATCCTCGATCCCGTGGATGATATCCTTCTTGTTTACCCCCGGGATGACCGTCGGCGACCGGAAGGGTTCTTTTTCCCCGGCCTTTTTCGGCTCGAACCAGCGGGGTTCGAACAGATGCAGGCCGTAGCCTTCTGAAGTCAGCCCTTTCAGGAGCTGCAGGATCCTCTCCCTGCATTTATCAGGATTCGAGTGCGGAACAGTCATGGAGTCCTGCGCCGTATCCCGGTATCCGAGCCCTGTCCTTCCGCCGACCTCTATGAAAGAGGCAAAGCGGGAGAACATCACATTGATCTCGGACTGATAGAGAGTCCAGATATTGATCATGGTATTCATTGCATCGCTCGGCGTCCGGATCTGCAGCCTGCTCATCTTGTCTTCCCAGAAGGCTGCCAGCTTTCTGTACGATTCATCCACAGTCTCCGGATCGCTGTATTTTTCACGGACCCTGCGCCCCTCTTCCCTGTTCCCCTCACCAAGCATGAAGATCAGGCGTACCTTCTCACCCGGCCTGATCGCCAGATTCTTCTGCAGGCTGGCGCAGTGATTGCCGCCTTTCTCGGAGGAAGCGAAACAGCAGCCCCTCTCCACCGCGGCCGGCGCGCTCTCGGAGCCATATGTCCCCATGAAGGTATCCCGCAGGCAGTCGTAACCGTCCGGCTCGAAATCCGCCGTAAAGAACTGATACCCGAACTCCTCATAGAACAGGTCGTATTCTATGATCCCGTCCTCAAAAGAGGAGCCGGAGCAGTACAGGCTCATCTGGAAGTTCTGGTTGTCGATGGCGATATGGTGAAAGGAAAACTCCAGATAGGAGAAAACACTGATGTCCCGGTTCCTGCCTGAAGTGTTTTCGATCGTTACGTCCCACAGTTCCACTGCATCCCCGATGGGGATGCTCAGGCGCTGCGACGCTCTGAGTCCGTCGTACTCACACTCGTACACGGAATAGGACAGTCCGTGCCTGCACCTGTAGGATGCCTTATCCAGGCTCTTTCCGACCGGCTGCCATGAGATGCTGTAATAATCACCGGACTCATTGTCCCTGAGATATACATAATGGCCGGGACGGTCCATCGGCACTCCGTTGCCGCGGAAGCGCGTCACCCTGTGATACTCCGGCGATCTGAAGAACAGATAGCCCCCCGCTGTATGATTGACTACCGCGCAGGCATCCTCCACGCCGAGATAATTGGTCCATGAGACCGGCAGGTCCACCCTGTCGATCACATATTCCCGAGCCTCATTGTCAAAATGTCCGTATTGCATAATAATACCCCCGGAATAATCTCTTATCTGATTATATCCGGGGGATGGCTTCGAATGAAATGACCCATCTTGTTTTTAATTGGACAGTCTTGGTGAGATCGGCATTATCCCACAGGTTTTACGGTTCTTCCGATTGCTTCCCGAAAGGCAGCCGGCCCAGGGCCTGCGTAATCGATGAGTACTGAAAACCCTTCCGGAGCAGGTACCGGACAAACTTATCGCAGGCTTCCCTGTCAGCCTTCCCGGGATCAAAACCGCGCTTACGCGCGAGGGCGCGGATCGCGGTGACATCCGGATCCTCCCCTGACCGGTCAGAGCCCTCTTCCTGCTGCCATTCGGCAAACGCCCGCCTGATCTCCTCGGGATCGATCCCTTTCTGCCGCAGCTCCGCTCCGATCTGCAGACGGCTCTTCCTGCCAGACATCTGGCGGATGTAATTGCGCACGTACCGGCTGTCATCAATGTAACGGAAGGAAGCAGAATAGGCGACCGCCCTGTCTGCAATCTCCTCCGGATAACCGTCACGCCGCAGCCGCTCGCGCAGCTGCCCTTCCGTGCGGTCCATATTCTTCAAAAGATTCAGGCATCTC
>CADCOU010000380.1 GCA_902803155.1 uncultured Lachnospiraceae bacterium
CCGGATAAAGAAGTGACCGACACCTTCGATCAGGTAGCGGCCATGTAAACATCTCTGTGAAACAGACAGCCCTGAGCATTCCTTCATGGTCTGCTCAGGGCATTTTTATGCTTTATAACTCCGCAGGGTATCCTGCCGGATATCTTTGCTTACTCAATCTGCCAGAATCTGTTCCGGCCTCTCACGACCAGACGAACCAGATGAACAGGTATCCGGTCAGGACTGCGATAAGCGTAAACGGGATCCCGATCTTTGCGAAATCAGCGAACGTGATCTCGTACCCTTCCTTCTTCAGAAGGCCTGTCGCCGTGATGTTGGCGGACGCACCGATCGGTGTCAGGTTTCCGCCGAGCGTGGCTCCGGTCAGCAGTCCGAAGTACAGCAGATACGGTTCGACGCCAAGTGCTGCCGTGATCCCGCGGATCACGGGAAGCATAGTGGCGACGTAGGGGATGTTGTCCACGAACGCAGACGCCGCGACAGATCCCCAGACGATGATCGTATACAGCAGGAACATGTTCTTCCCGCCCGCGCCTGCAATCGCGTTCGCAACGTCCGTGATGATGCCCGCTTCCGTGATCCCCTGTATGACCAGAAACAGGCCGATCAGCAGGAACAGGGTCTCATAGTCGACCGACATCAATGCATGCAGGGCTCCATCCGCATTGCGGTTCTTCAATGCTTCACGGACTGCTGTGACAGCTGCGAGCACACAGCAGATCAGTCCGTTTGTGATCTCCGGCTTTCCCGGAATGAACGACGCCGCGATCAGCAGCACCACCATGAGGATCAGCATCCAGGTCGGGAACATGTCTTCCACGATGGTCCTGGATTCCGCCCTGACTTTTTGCCTGAACCCGCGGAACAGGATCATCATGACAGGAACGGTTGCAAGCGCTCCGAGTTCCACCGCAAAGAAGATTCCCAGCCTGCCCTTCATCCAGAAGAAGGACATGAAATCCATCTTCGCGTACGCGCCGAGCATGATGGAAGTTGTATCGCCCACAAGCGTCGCAGCTCCCTGCAGGTTCGAAGATACGGCGATCGAGAGGATCATCGGTACCGGCGATATCTTCAGTTTCCTGCAGACCACGATGCCGACGGGCGCCACCATCAGCACGGTTGCCACATTATCGACAAACGCCGATATGAAACCGGAGAACAGAGACATGAAGATAATGACCCACATGACGTTCTTCGCCTTGTCCAGAAGCCAGTCCGCGATCAGGTTCGGCATCCTCGATTCGATAAAGAAATCGACCAGGATCATGGTGCCTCCGATCATCATCAGCACATTCCAGTTGATCGCTTCCGGTATCGCGCGGAACGGAAGGATGCCGCTCACGATGAAGATCAGTGCCGTCGCAAGTACGATCCAGATACGTCTTCTCATGAAGACCGTCATCAGGACGTACATGGTCAGGAACAGTATGATCGCAAGTATTTTCACTATGAAGTCCTCCGGGTGATCTTCAGCCCTGCTTCCGGGCCAGGATATCGTTAAGCTGGGAGATCAGCTCATCATCTATGATGCCGTCTGCCGGTTCATACCCGTACATGGTCTGGAATCGTTCGATGCAGCTGGCAGTCTGGCGTCCGGCGATGCCGTCCGGCGTTCCGCACAGGAATCCAATGTTGTTCAGCAGTTCCTGTACCTTCATCACCACTGCCGGATCCACGGACGCATTCCTGGTCTCGTCCCCGCTCAGCGCGTCCATCTGCCGGACCGCATTCTTCAGGTTCTGATACTCCTCTGCCAGATCAAGCCCGTAGTATTCACACAGTTCGACCAGCGCGTAGGCTCTGTTATAGTAGCCCGCCGTATAGAGCTTGTTCGCCTCATCCCCGTTCCCGGAGCTGTTCCAGACCTCTTCCGCCTGATACTGCTTGCTGAGTCCCAGGCAGTATTCCGAACAGAGATAGAAGACATTCAGGTCATTGAACTGCGCTTCCGAATAGGTATCGTAGAGTCCGCGTTCGGCCTCGGCACAGCGGAAGCGGAACGACCACATGTCCGAGTCGCTCATGGCGCTGACCTCTTCTGTCGTATGAGTGCGCGCGATCTCCTGGCGTGCTTCAAAGGAAGCCGCAAGATCGCTCAGAAAAGCGTCAATGCTCTTTACGGCCGAAGCCTGTGCTTCTCCGGCAGCGTTCGACACATCGGCATATGTCGATGTGTCCTGTCCCTGCCCGGATCCGGTGCCGGAATCCCCGCCTGTATCCTGAGACGTTTCATTTCCGGTATTCTCCTGAGGCGTCTGCACCGCACTTCCTGCAGATATCCCGAGTTTCCCTTCCAGCTCGGCGATCCGTGAGCGCAGTTCTTCATTCTCCGATTCCAGTTCCCGGTATGCCTTCTCCTGCTGCGCGTCCGTCAGATCGTTCCAGTCTACCGTCACCGCGGACACAGGCATGACAATAGCGGCAGTCATAACCGCGGCCGCCGCAAGAATACCCCGTATATACGTATACTGCTTCCTCATGCAATTTCCCCTTATGTTTAATTCCCCTTCGCACAGGATGTTCCCGGCATCCTGCCTTCTTTCCATGCCGCACGCTCAGTGCTCCGTACGGGAAATCTCCCCGAAGAACATACAGCTTATACTTTCACTGCGCCTGTGGTGTCCCCGGTCTCTTCATACGCGTTTCTCACCCGGATCGCCAGCGCAGGATCATTCGTAATGATCGCGTGTACGCCGGCTGCGCACATATCACGCATCATCTGCGCGTCATTGATGGTCCATACATTGATGTCCAGCCCGAACCGCCTGCAGTCCTCCAGATAATCCGGATAGCGCAGATTCGTGTATTTCGGATGCAGGGCGTTCACCCCGAGCTTCGCCGCGTATTCCGGCACATCGATGAATCCGTCCTCATACAGGAGACCTACCTCCGCATCCGGATCGATCTGCTGCACCCTGCGGATCGAATAATGGTTGAAGGAAGAGTAGATCACCCTTTCCGCCATTCCCGTCTGATGAACCATATCGATTGTCTTCTGCTCGATGCCGTCATAGGAGAAGACGTTGGTCTTCAGTTCGATGTTCAGGGACATCTCCGGCTTGTCCTGCAGGTACTCCAGCACCTCCCTGAGCGTCGGGATATCCGCGTGAAAATGCTGCGGACGCGTTCGGTTGTAGTTGAATGCTCTCAGCTGCTTCAGCGTATAATTCCTGACATATCCTCGTCCGTCAGAAGTCCGGTTTACCTTCTCGTCATGGATGACAACAAGTTCTCCGTCCTTAGACAGATGTACATCCAGTTCGATCCCGTCGGCCCCGTACTGGTGCGCCAGGATGTATGCCTCCATGGTATTTTCAGGCGCATAAGCG
>CADCOU010000381.1 GCA_902803155.1 uncultured Lachnospiraceae bacterium
AGCTGACGGGAATCGAACCCGCCTCCCCAGCTTGGGAAGCTGGTGTTCTACCGATGAACTACAGCTGCATAGCAAGACAATAACAGATAATAACGACAAAATCAAGTGTTTTTCATGCCGCCGGGCGGAAAGCCGGACGGCATGATTATCCTTGTTATACGCGCCTTGTCACTTGGATCCCGGGAATCTTGTGATACGGCTCCGCCTGCCTTTCCTGAGTCTCAGCTCATTCCGAACAGCCTCATCCGGATCAGACAATGAATCATCATCCATATCGAATTCGATGCCGAGTTCATTGAACACATCCGCGTTATCATCGTCATCTTCATATTCATATTCGATTTCGTCGTCATCATCCTCATACTCATCATCGTCATCGAATCCTTCCAGCTCGCTCAGATACATGTTCAGGTCTTCGATCACACTCATATAGAGCTGTTCAACATTGACCGCTTCCATATCCACGCCGTGTGCGTCAAGATTCTTCATGACGATGCCGGCTATCATCTTCGCTGCTGGGATCAGCGGCATGTTTTTCATCATCTCGAAGATCGTACAGTCCTCATCCTCTTCCATCGCCTTGAGCAGACGTGAACTCACTTTTCCGTCCGTGCTGACTGCATCCCACTTGTCATCCGGGAATTCGTCGCAAAGGAAATCCTCCGCTTCATCCCTGGTCAGCATGAATTCCAGGCCGGATTCTTCTGCAAGCTGCATCTTTGTCTCAGACATGATCTCAGAACGCGTATCAAAACAGTCGATATTCTCTTCGGCCAGATTCCTGACATATGCTCTCGGGATCATCCCTTCCGGCATCTCCGCCATGATCTCATCCACAAGTTTTTCAAGATCTATCTTCATAAATAATCCTTTCTAAACATATGATATTACTTTCAGCTTCCCTGATTCTGGTAAAAACCAGCACGTGTGTCCATCATATGTAATACCTCCCGCAAAATCAAGTGTGTAAAGACGTGAATCTCTGCTGTTGACATGCTATAATGAACCAGATCTTTATGAATCAGCTTACTGAACCTGATCCGCTATACCATGGAGGTTTTATTCAGTTATGAATCGACACGATACCAGATATGCAGGAAAGAGTCTGCTGCTGATCCTTGTGCTGGCAGCTGCTGTTCTTCTGCTTCCTTCTCTTCTTCCGCATGCTCATACAGCTGAAGCAGGAGTCAGACTTAACAAGACATCTGCGGATATGATACCCGGCTACAAGGTACAGCTGAAGGTAAAGGGAACCTCTGCCGCTGTTACCTGGAGATCTGGAAAGAAATCCGTGGCTTCCGTTGACAAAAGCGGGCTGGTCACTGCGATCCGTCCGGGTACATGCAAGATTACTGCCAGAACCGGAAGCAAAAAGCTGACCTGTAAGATACGCGTATACAATCCTGGAGATGCGGTCAATACGGAAGGCGCCCTGCACGGGGTTGATGTCTCTGTCTGGCAGGGTACTATCGACTTCAAGAAGGTAAAGAAAGACGGTATCGACTTTGTGATCATGCGCGCAGGGCATGGCAGTGCGGCGGATACAAAGTTCAAACAGAATTATAAAAAAGCAAAGAAAGCCGGATTGAAAGTAGGCTGCTACTGGTTTGTCACAGCCACTTCCCTTTCTCAGCTGAAACGTGAGATCCGGCTCTGCAAAAAAGCAATAAAGGGAAAGTCGTTCGATATGCCTGTTTTTATTGACATTGAATCCTATTCCCAGTTCCGTAAAGGAAAAACATTCTGTTCTTCCCTGGTGAGCGGTTTCTGTGAGGAGATGATAAAGGCTGGCTTTACGACCGGATGGTATACCTCCCGCTCATTTGTGCCGAAGTATCTGAAGAACAGTATTTCCCGCAATAAGAATTACACGGCATGGATTGCTGAACATGACTCCAGACTGCGCTACGACTTCAAATATGACATCTGGCAGTACAGCCATACCGGACGGGTCAGCGGGATCAATGCATATGTGGACCTGAACTGGTACTTCCCCAATGCGCGCAAAGAGACCGCAGCAGATAATCCTGCCGCGTGAAAACCGCATCTGATTATTTATCCGACCAGTAATCCTTTGATGCGATGACCTCTTCTGTCAGGATCGTGACAGGGTATTCCGTCCCGTCCAGCGTGATGGTCGAGACCGGCTCGTACGCACTGTATACGCCTTCTTCCACATAGGAGATTTTCTCCGGCTGCCGTCCGGCAAATATATCCTGTATGATGCTGCTGATCATCGGGCCCTGCTCGGGATTGCACTCCGCAATGCAGGTGATGCGGTCGTTCAGAGCGTCATGAATTGCCTCACTGTTAACTCCGTCAAATGAGATCACCAGGATATCCCCTTCTTCGATCTTTGATCCTGACTTTTTCCCGGCTTCCTCGATGGCTTCGATCGCCCCGAGGGCACTGTTGTCATTTTCGCAGTATACGACATTGATATTATTATATTCCTTCAACAGGGACTTCATGGCTTCATAGCCTCTGGACTGTGTGAAGTCTCCTGTCACTTCCGCCATCAGATCCCATCTGTTTTCTGCCGCGGCTTCCTCCAGACTCGTTGTCCGGCCGATCTGGGCAGTCGCTCCGATCGTACCCTGGATATCCACAATATGCAGATCCTCCGGACTGATTTCTTCCTCTTCCGCGAAACGGCGAAGCCATTCTGCAGCCTTCCTGCCCTCCAGTTCAAAATCAGATCCGACCCTGCAGACATAGAGGCCGTCATCCTTTACGTTCACCATGCGGTCTGCAATGATCACGGGTATATCGGCTTCCTTTGCTTCCTGCAGTACCGTATCCCACCCATCCTCCGTAACGGGAGCCAGTACGATCACATCCACTTCCTGCTGAATGAAACGGCGTATCGAAGTGATCTGGTTTGCCTGCTGCTGCTGACCGTTTTCCATCAGGAGCGTATAACCGTTCTCCGGCGTAAATGTTTCTACCATGGAAGCGGTGTTCGCCTTTCTCCAGTCCGACTCCGCTCCGAGCTGAGAGAAACCGACCGTGATCAGCGCCGGTTCAGTCTGGGCATCCACGTCCGCTTTTTCTTCAACGGAAATCTCCTGCCTCCCGCATCCGGAAGTCATGAACACAACAGGACACAGACACATAAGGAGCACGGCGGCAGCCAGAACCTTTCCCGGACGAAGGCATACTATATTCTTTTTGCAGACTCTCTTCTTATGACTGCATAGATTCATTATCCTGTCCGATCGATCCAACATACCTGTATCCCTCTTCTGCAAATCGTTTTTATTCAGTATATAAACTTTCAGCCGCATTTTCCAGCACATTAACTGCGCATTCATGGAAAACACGGCTGAATATATTTTTTTCTTTATATATCTGCCACGGCAGATTTGACGCATAGATACCATTTTTCACAGGCATCTTACATCTAATGCCTGACGCGAACAGAACTTTTTATACTCAGCTCTCCATACGCCTCTTTCTTGCCATGACGACGCTCTGCACGACCAGGAACAGGCACAGCATGGCCGCGACCGTGATGCCGGTCCACCAGGCTTCGTCAAGTCCCGCGGAGGATACGATGTTCTGGATGGTCGCGAGAGACAGCACTCCGAAGAAGGTGCCGATCACATTTCCGACACCGCCTGTCAGCATGGTGCCTCCTATGATAGAACTCGCGATCGCGTTCATCTCCAGGCCTGCGGCGTGTGATGGCGATCCGGAACCGACGTGCAGGAAATACACGAATCCGGCTATCCCTGCCAGCGTGCTGCACAGAAGATGCGCAAGGAACCTTGTCCGCTTCACATTTATTCCGAGCATCAGTGCGCTTACCTGGTTTCCGCCGACTGCATAGAAATGACGTCCGAGGCTCGCATAGCGCAGGATCAGGAAGAAGATCAGGACGATCAGGAGGGCTATGATGACTCCGATCTCTACGTATGCATTGACGAATTTGCCCTTCTTGGTGTAGGAACCGATCCCGGGCAGATAGATCCTCAGGTTCTTCAGCGCCTTGAACCCTTCATGCTCCACGTTGAAAGGCTCCGTGTGCACGATCGTCGTCATGCCTCTTGCAAAGAACATGCCCGCCAGGGATACGATGAACGGCTGGATGCCGA
>CADCOU010000382.1 GCA_902803155.1 uncultured Lachnospiraceae bacterium
AGGCTTCATGAAACTTATAGAATCCTGAATCGACGAAGTATTCTTCCCTCTGCGGCTTGGAATAATAGCTCTCACCGCGCATCAGATACCAGTGTACGACCTTTTCCACGGTGTCCTGAGGTACGTTGAACGAATACTGGCTCTTACCTATATACTGTATGATCTGTGCTCTTGCCCCGGTCTCCTCGCGTACCTCCCGAAGCGCTGTCTGGTCATATTCTTCTCCCTCTTCGACAGTTCCCTTCGGCAGGACCCATCCTTCATACCGGTTCCGATAACTCTTGTACAGCACAAGGATCTTTCCCCGGAAAATGACCACACCGCCACAGCTTGTTGCCTCGATCATTGCAACTCCTCCTGTCTGTGTTCCGGTTTTCTATTTTTGATATTATATCGCATCCCGGAGGGATTATCCATAGAAAAAGGTATCCAAAACCTGTTTCGCGATCGGAACCGCCGTAGACGAACCGGTCCCTCCATCCTCGGCAATCACAGCAATGGCTATATGAGGATCTCCTGTCTCCGCGAATCCGCAGAACCACGAATGCGTACCGGTAGTTCCTCCCGTTTCGTATTCTGCGGAACCGGTCTTTCCCGCGACCGTGTATCCGTTTCCGGAAAGAGCTGTCGCTGTACCTCCGGTGACCGTGCCTGTCATATACTGAGTCAGGATCGCCGACTCATCCGGCGTCAGGATCTTACGATAGATCTCCGGATCATATTCCTTGACAACAGTTCCTTCCGAAGTCTCTATCCGGTCCACGAGCAGCGGCTTCATCATAACTCCGCCGTTCGCGATCGTGGAAGTGATCAGCGCCATATGCAGCGGAGTCGTAAGAGTATCTCCCTGTCCGATTGCCGTTGTCATCTGTTCCCCGGACGATGATTCTTTTGTCAGCTTGAATACACTCTGTGAAGACTGCATGGATGTCGGCAGCGATCTGTTGAAGAGAAAGTCCTCCGCAGCTGACCGGAGATCCCTGTTGTCCATATCCAGTCCGATCTGAGCGAACGCCGTGTTGCAGGAATGGGCAAACGCGGCAGCCAGATCTTCCTGTCCGTGCATCTCATTGCTGTAGCATGTGATCGTCACATCATCCCGGGAGAGCACCCCCTGGCAGTTCCATGAGAACTGAGAATAATCCGCAGGATGTTCTCTGAGGTATGCAAGCGTTGTGACCATCTTGAATGTAGATCCCGGGGGATACAGTCCCTGTGTCGCACGATTGAGAAGCGGACTGGATGTGTTGTTCGCAGACAGGCTTTCCCACTCGCTTCCGATCGTATTCGGATTAAAGTCCGGTTTGCTTACCATGGCCAGAATACGTCCGGAATCCGGTTCCATCACAACAACGGCGCCGCGGTAAGACCCGAGTGCGTAATAAGCGGCCTGCTGAAGCTTCGCGTTCAGTGTCACAACGACACGGTCGCCCTGCACTTTTTCACCCTTCTCGCCTGCACGGATCTGCTTCAGCAGGCTGGAATGAGAGGTGAGCAGTTCGTAGTTTTCTTCTGCTTCCAGACCGGACTTCCCGTTCGACGCATATCCGACAACGTGTGCGAAAAGATTGTCATACGGATAGGATCTGGTCTGATTGCCGTATTCATCCAGGAGAGTTGTCGCAAGCAGCGTTCCGTCAGAGGTCAGGATATCCCCTCGAATAATGTTTTCCGAGTTCGTGTCCGCTTTTGTGTTGTTGATATTGCTCTTCAGGCTGTCAGACTCCATAAACAGGATCCACGCTACACGGCCGATAAGCAGCATGAACAGAAGAACGAAGATCCATGTGACTATGGAGAGCTCCGTGTTCTGACGCCTCCCGGAAGGGACCCCCTGCGGGCGGTCCGACAGGTCAACTCTCCTGATCTCCGGTTCAGATATATTTTCTTTATCCCGGCGTATTCTCATCTTGTTCTCCTCTGTTCAGGATAGATGCTGTCCCGGTAAGCTTCCCTGGGTGTCATATCCGTTTCCGGACTGATCTGACTTACATTCTTCTGCTTTACTTCATCGCTCCGCAGCATATAGAGTCCCTGTACGATCGCGAACATGACGATCGTACTGAGAAGCGAACTGCCTCCGTAACTGACCAGCGGGAGCGTTACTCCGGTCATGGGGATCAGTTTGGTCCCGCCGCCTATCGTCAGGAATACCTGCGTCGCGTAGGTCGTGCCGATCCCGAGTGCGGCAAGCCGGTAGAAACGACTGCTCAGTTTCATCGCTATGTTCACAAACATGATAAAAACAGCCATGCAGATCAGGATCATACAGATCCCGAAGATGCCTCCCATTTCTTCCAGGATGGCGCTGAACATGAAGTCCTGTTCCACATAGGGGATCGCGCCCGGACTTCCGTTGTATAGCCCGGTCCCGAACCATCCGCCTGCCGCTATCGCAAACAGGGACTGACAGATCTGATATCCGCTTCCTGCGTAATCCGCGAACGGATCCGCCCAGATCTGGACACGTACCCGGACGTGTGAGAACAGGAAATAGGCAGCCACTGCAGCGATGCAGAATGCCAGGATACCGATCAGTGTGAGGAACGGATTCCTGGTCGCGACAAAAAGCATAACCAGATAGGTGACAAAGAAGATCAGGGCAGAACCGAGATCCGTTGAGATGACAAGGATAAGTACGTGCACAGCAGCAAGAACGGTCGCAATCACAACTCTCCGGAAACTGTGCTCCGTACTGAGAAGTCCTGCCACGGCAAACACAAAGATGATCTTAACAAACTCCGAAGCCTGGAAACTGAAACCGGCAACGTAGATGGACAGTTTGGCTCCGTTCGTTACATTTGCCGCGATCATGACCAGAGCGAGCAGGCCGATCCCGACAAAAACATATCCCCACGTCATCTTCGTAAGAACGTTCAGTTTTCTGACGATCACCGGAATCACCAGGGCGATCGCTGTGCCCGCCGCAGCAATCTCAAACTGCTTCACGGACTGATCGTAGGACAGCCTCGTGATCATGATGAACCCGATCGTCATCAGCATGCACATATTGTTGATCAGGCTCTTGGATGCACGCGGATACAGATTGCGGAAAAGGAGCAGCGTGAACATAAGGTACAGCACCTGCGCTCCATAAAACAGCAGCAGATCAAAGCGCATCGTATTCAGATACATGATCAGATAAGCAAGCAGATGGATCACGAACATGGATACATTCTGTCTCAGGAAGATCTGTTCGCGGTCCTGGCGGTTTCGCTGTGCAAATACCGTAAAACTCTGAATGGTATAGATCACCATCAGCGCAATGATGAGATACTGCGCCGCTCTCGAAACCGTACCAGTCAGATTCGTCAGATTCACGCTCTATTCCACTCCTTTTCTGAAATGACCTCTTGTAATATTGTCCGGAAGTTCCCCCCTCAGGATCCGCGCAGTCTCGCTGCCGCTTTCGATCGTAAAACTGTAGCGCAGCGATCCGGGAGCCAGCTTCCTGACCTCGTCCATCAGACTGATCAGTTCGAGGGGGACACTGTTGTATATATAATTGGTGCAGATGCTGCATTCATTCCTGACCGGGAACAGGATGCCTTTCCTGTCCTTCAGATAGCGGACAGCCCTTTTGTGCGAACACCCGGTCGTCGTCTTCGTCAGGCACTGTGCAGAGATCATCAGGATCTGATATCCATATATGACACACTCACTCCCGCTGCAGCCCCTTTCCGGAAGTTCATACTCCGTACATTCGTAAGGCAGGGTATCGGTGGTTATGCCGAGAGAACGAAGCTGCTCCCTGGCTTCACTGTTCCAGGTGTAAAGACCCGCATCGGCTATGAATTCCGGACAGCTGTCTTCCTGTTCCTTCCCGGTATCCGCGCCGGAGAGTCTGATCATGCCCTTTCTCCGGAAATAACCGAGCTGGTCAAAACTCCGGAGCAGGATACCGTCCGCGAGCGCCAGTATTCTCTCATCTGCTGTATTTTCGAAGAACTCTTCCGTATCGGATCTCCACACAGGGGGCATCATGATGTAGGCCTTCCGCCCGGATTCCCTGACCCTCTTCAGCGTTTCCCCGCTGCAGATGGGAAGATCCAGATAGATTCCGCCTGTCTTATCATCTGCAAGGACAGCCTCCAGCTGCGGCATCGTACATACGGATGCAGTCAGGGCCGGATGCCGGGAAGATGCGGACTGTATCCAGGATCCGGCAGGATCCCCCCTCTCAGCACGCGGCAGTCTTTCCGGCCTTACCTCTCTCAGGAAACCAGACAGGATCCGGTCTCTCAGCTGTTCCAGAGCATTCCTTCTCAGAATATTCAGGTCTTTTACCGGAACGAACAGGCCGTCCTCCAGGTCTATCCTGAGTTCCTCAAATACAAACGGGGTATCTCCCGTTTTCATAAGCTGCTTCCGGACTGCCGCTTCATCAGCCGGCCGGTTCTCTGCCTTCATGGGTATGGAACCGGTGGAAGTCACTTTCTTTCCGTAATCCGGACACGTTCCAACGGTCAGTTCCATCGGCATGCCTGAACGGATCAAAGCTTCTCCGGTGATCCGGATCTTCGGTTCCGCAGCATATGTGTCACGGATCTTACCGACAGCTTCCTGCGAGGCGCGCAGCTGATCGCCTTTTTCCTTCTTCTGCTCCTGAAGGACCATCATGGATCTGCCGTTCCGCGTGCGGTAATAGCCTTCTGAATACGGTCCCCTGCTGAACAGCTGCGTCAGAAGCGTTTCATCTTCTGGATCCACACGGTACCGATCCCTGCCTCCCTTAAGGTACAGGTCAACATACTTCCGGTACATGGCGGTCACACCGGCCGCATACTCCGGACTTTTCATCCTGCCTTCGATCTTGAGCGAGGCGATACCCGCATCGATCAGATCCGGGAGCATCCTGAGCGTGCAGATGTCTTTCGGACTGAGCAGATATGGATCG
>CADCOU010000383.1 GCA_902803155.1 uncultured Lachnospiraceae bacterium
GCAATATATTGCATACGCAAATAGGACATATAATGCGATAAATACTTAATAATGTATTGATTCAAAGCACTTTCGTTGCTATGTTGAAATTGTCGATAAGCAATATATTGCATATAACTAAGGGGGGTGTAAAAAGACAGGAATTATAGTAGTACTACTCTATCTGCTATCGCTTTCTTTTCCCGAGGATCACCTGCCGAACAGAAAGGCAACACTTTTGAATCAGACGCATGACGATCCTGAAGCCGGCATAAGGGAAACAGAAATCTGAATACAGACGGAAGAAGATTCAACAGGCATCACAGTACCAAAGCATAAAAATGGATCTCAGCATTCCCCTTAAGTTGCCTGCCCTACTGCATGGAATGGCAGCCGAACGGTACTTAGCCTGTAACCGGAACTATCGTGTTTAAGGAGTTGACAATATATGGAAGAAGCATTGAAAGTTTTGCACTGTAATCATAGCGGCCCTTTATCCAGCACAGAGAAGTTCTCTCCTGCAACGGTAAAGCGTGTTCGTGCGTACCACGAAAGCTTTCCGGAGTACAAGATTACTCCTCTGGCAGATTTGAAAAATCTGGCGGCCAGTCTGGGCGTAAAAAGCATTCATGTAAAAGACGAGAGCTATCGCTTCGGGCTGAACGCATTTAAGGTGCTGGGCGGCAGCTACGCACTGGGCAACTATATTGCCCAAAAACTTGGAGAAGACATCTCGGATCTCCCCTACAGCAGAATTACGAGTGATGAAGTACGGAAGCAGCTGGGCGATATCACCTTCGTCACTGCCACAGACGGCAATCACGGACGAGGGGTCGCCTGGACAGCAAACCGCCTGAAACAGAAATCTGTTGTTTACATGCCTCAGGGGAGTTCCCTGGAGCGTCTTCATAATATTCAGAGCCTTGGCTCAGATGCCTCCATTACGGATCTCAACTATGATGATGCGGTCAGAAAAGCAGCATACGACGGAGAGAAAAACGGATGGGTACTTGTCCAGGATACCGCCTGGGACGGATATGAAGATATCCCGACCTGGATTATGCAGGGTTATATGACCATGGCGGATGAAGCGATCGAGCAGCTTGCAGGAGAAAAGCCTACTCACATATTCCTGCAGGCAGGTGTCGGCGCCATGTCCGGTGCATTAACAGGATATTTCACATCTCTCTTCGGCGCTGAGCGCCCGGTCATCACCATTGTGGAGCCGAATAAGGCTGACTGCATCTATCGCTCGGCCAAAGCCGGAGACGGCAAGCCGCATGCTGTAACCGGCAGCATGCATACCATCATGGCAGGCCTTGCGTGCGGTGAGCCCTGCACTATCGGATGGGAAATCCTGAGGGACCACGCCGACAACTTCGTCTCCATGCCTGACTGGTATGCAGCCAAGGGCATGCGGGTGCTCGGCAATCCTCTGGGAGATGATCCGAGGGTCATTTCCGGCGAAAGCGGTGCTTCTACACTTGGCTTTGTCGCTGAAGTCCTGTCCAACCCTTCCCTGGAAGAAGTACGTGACACTATAGGGCTGAACGAAAACTCCCGTATTCTCTGCTTCTCTACCGAAGGAGATACTGATCGCGAGAATTACCGGCGGATTGTCTGGGACGGACTATATCCAAGTTTCTAGAAAAGGAGTGACGTAAATGAATACAAGAGCTGAATTGGTAAGGCAAAAGGTTAACGAGTATGCTCCGGAGCTCTACAAATTCTTAAGAGACATCATTGCAATAAGAAGCTTTGACCGCGAAGAAGACAAGGTCATCGAAAGAATTGCCGAAGAAATGAAGAAGCTCGGCTATGAAGATGTTCATACCGATCCGCTGGGAAATCTGATGGGTAAAATCGGGCACGGCAGCCATCTGATCGCTATGGACGGGCACTGCGATACCGTAACCTTCGGTGATCTTTCCAGCTGGACTTTTGATCCGCTGGAAGGCTACGAAGATGAAGAATGCATCGGCGGTCGCGGAAGTACAGATCAGAAAGGCGGACTTGCCTGTGCGATTTATGCAGGAAAAATCATCCAGGATCTGGACCTCAACGGAGACTTCACCCTGCTCGTAACTGCTTCCATACAGGAAGAAGACTGTGACGGGGTTAACTGGCAGTACATCGTGGAAAAAGATGGAATCCGGCCGGAATTCGCCGTACTTACCGAGCCTTCCGATATGCGTATCAGCAACGGCCAGAGAGGCCGTATGGAAATCGGCATTACAACCAGAGGCAAGAGCTGCCATGGTTCGATTCCGGATTCCGGAATCAATGCTGTTTATAAGATGGCCCCGATCATCGAGGCGGTAAAGCGTCTCCATTCGAACATGACAGATGACGGTGTTCTTGGCAAGGGATCCGTCACCATTTCGGAAATCAATTCCCAGTCTCCGTCCAGATGCGCGGTAGCAGACCAATGCACTATTTCCCTGGACCGCAGACTGAACAGCGTGGAAACGCCGGAATTCGCTCTGCAGCAGCTTAGGGATCTTCCGGAAGTAAAGGAAGCTGACGCCGAGGTCTTTATGTACCGGTTCGAAGGCGAGTTCTATACCGGCAAGACCTATCCGGTCGATCTGTTCTTCCCGACCTGGGTCATCGAGAAGGATTCGGCCCCCTGCAAGGCAATGGCTGATTCTTTCCGGGAAATCCTCGATCGGGAACCGGGCATCTCACCCTGGACCTTTTCCACTAACGGCGTATCTATCATGGGCATGTACGGTATCCCCTGCGTAGGCTTTGGGCCGGGGCACCAGGATCAGGCGCATGCTCCTAACGAAAAAACCTGGAAGAAAGAGCTGCTGGACTGCTGTGCTGTTTATGCGATTCTTCCCCTGAATTACCTTTCTATCATCAACGGAGGTCACTAACAATGTCAGAAAACAAAAAGAAAATTAAAGTTCCTCATATATTTATAATCCTCAGCTTCATGATGCTGCTCATGGTAGTCCTGACTTACATTATCCCTGCAGGTACGTTTGAGCGTACCCTGGATCCGGCAACGGGCCGCCAGATTGTTGATCCTCTTTCTTTCCATTATGTGGATCGAAATCCGGCTTCCCTGCTTGACTTCTTCGTTGCAATGCCGCAGGGCTTTGTCGAAGCCGGCTGGATCGTCGTCCTGACCTTCTGTGTAGGCGGCGGTTTCACCATCGTCAAGAAAACGGGCGTCATCAATGAATCTATTACTGCACTCTCTGAAAAACTGTCCAACAAAGGAATTGTCATTATCCCGATACTGATGACAGTCTTTGCAGCCATTGACTGTTTCATTGGCATGCCGGAGCTCTGCATGGTATACGTTCCGATTATTCTTCCGCTGATGCTGGCCCTGGGATTTGATTCCGTTACCGCCTGCGCAACGGCACTGTGCGGCAGCGCGGTCGGATTCACCTGCGCAATTGCCAACCCCTTTACCGTTGTTGTCGGCGACAAAATAACCGGACTGCCTCTGTATTCGGGCTGGGAATATCGTCTTGTTATTCTCCTGATCGTTCTTGTTGTCACAATTGTCTATGTCATGCGCTACGCCAAGAAAGTCAACCAGAAGCCGGCATCATCTCTCATGTATGAAAGAGATCTTCAGACCAAAGAAGAACTGAAGGATGCGGCTGAAGTAAAGGGTCATATGACCGGCAAGCAGAAAGCCGGAGGCCTTGCCGCAGTTGCTCTCTTCATTCTGATGGTCTTCGGTGTCTTCAACTGGGGTTGGGATATGCCTGAGATCGGCGGAATATTCATTGCAATCGGTGTTGCTTCCGGTCTCATTAACAGAATGAGCGGTGAAGAAATATGTGATGCGTTCATGGAAGGATGCCATGATGTATTGCTCGGCGCATTGGTTATTGGCCTTGCAAGAGGTATCAGCGTCATTATGGGCG
Source organism: uncultured Lachnospiraceae bacterium (assembly GCA_902803155.1). Classification (GTDB taxonomy): domain Bacteria; phylum Bacillota; class Clostridia; order Lachnospirales; family Lachnospiraceae; genus Porcincola. The sequence continues at coordinate 3,873 of CADCOU010000383.1, forward strand.
GAGCAATGATCCAGGATACGATCGTATATGGCCTGTCCAAGGTTGTCAGTGCCCTTCCTTCTTCCCTCAGTGCTGTCGGAATGATGATCCTGCAGACGCTTGTCAACTTCCTGATTCCTTCCGGCTCCGGCCAGACGGTAGTCATGATGCCGATTATGGCGCCGCTTGCAGATATGATCGGTGTTACCAGACAGTCCGCCCTCCTCGCTCTGCAGTTCGGTGACGGCTTCTCTAATGTGTTCTATCCTGTGTCTGGATACATGATGGCAACCATCGGCTTAGCACACGTGGACTACAATAAGTGGGCCAAGTTCATCTTCCCCCTCTTCCTTATCTGGACAGCCATGGCTGCTGTGTTTATGGTCATTGCCCAGGCGATTCAGTTCGGACCGTTCTGATCCCCTTTATCGGGAACCGAAGCAAGAATCTGCCATGCTCCCCAAAAGTCGAACAGACTTCTGGGGAGTTTTATCGTAACTCCCGAGAAGACCCCGTCCTCTACAGGGCGGGGATGAATCGGCCAGATGACTGTCCGATCTGTATATAGGGTATAATAATGATATAGACTCAGACCGCCCTATGACAGAGACTGTATACAAGGCATTCAGATACCGTATAGAACCGACAGAGGAACAGAGAGACCTGATCAACAGGACCTTCGGCTGTTCCCGTTTTGTCTATAACCGGTTCCTTTCTGAGTGGGATACACAGTACAGGAACACGGGCAAAGGTCTGTCCTATACCAGGTGTTCTGCTGCCCTGACAGAACTGAAGAAGACATATGACTGGCTGAACGAAGCCGATTCCACTGCGCTGCAGTCCTCGCTCCGGGATCTTTCCGATGCCTTCCAGCGGTTCTTCCAGAAGCAGAACGAGTATCCTGTCTTCCGCCGGAAATCCTCTGCAGAATCCTATACTTCCAAAAACAACAATGATTCCATCCGGTTCGTGGACAAGAACCATATCCGTCTTCCCAAACTTGGTCCTGTCAGATACAGGAACAGCCGTGAAGCTGAAGGTCAGATCATTTCTGCTACGGTACAATACTCTCACTGAAATATACCGTTCCCATCCCCTGCTGATATTCAGCTGAACCTTCCGATCATCGGTTCCCGGGTGC
>CADCOU010000384.1 GCA_902803155.1 uncultured Lachnospiraceae bacterium
GGCTGCGGCTCAGGCTGTGGTGCAGGCTCGGGTTCGGGCTGCGGCGCTGGTTCAGGTTCGGGCTCAGGCTGCGGCTCACTCCCGGGCAGTGTCCCGGCGAGCGCCTGCTCCAGTGCTTCATGAGCCTGTTCGATCGCTTCCGGAGTACCGATCTTTGCACTGGACACCGCATGTTCGTATGCAGGGAAGTAATTCTGCTCCGCTGCCTGGCCCTGCATCAGTTCGATCGCATACAGCACATCCTGATAGACGAAGCAGACCTCTTCACAGGTAAAGAGGTTGGCTCCGACACACATCATGAAATCCATCTTTCTTGCAGTCAGTCCGGCAGCGGAAATGTCTTCCGCGGTCAGATCCGACACAACGCTCATGGATGCAACATTTCTCTGGAAAGTATCATACGCCATAGAAGGATCCTCCCCCTCCATGGCGACATAACTGATCGACAGCGTTCCTGCCACAGGGCTGATCGCTCCGGATGAGTTGATCGGGGAATACGTCGCCATGGCGCGCTCCGGCTCATAATTGTTCCCCCATCCCAGGGGTACGTCCACCAGAACACACTCGTGCAGGATCGCCTGAATAAAGGAGGATACCTCACAGTCCGGAAGCCCGGGGATTACATGCGGTTCCAACGCTGTCTCAACCTCCTCAGGCTGCTCTTCCGGCTGCGGAGCCTCACTCTGCGGAGGCACTTCTGCCGGCTGCGGTTCTTCACTCTGCACCGGAACTTCTTCCGGCGTCGGCACCTCGCTCTGCGGAGGCACTTCTGCCTCCTGCGGAGCCGTTTCTGCCGCTGCAGCATCGCTTCCGGAGCCCCCGCCGGATACCGATTCCAGCGCAGACTGAAGCAGAAGGGATACTGCCAGCGGATCGGGAGATTCTGTATCGAGCAGGTACAGGACACTCTTCAGGGTCTCCGCGGCCGGGTCCTCTTCGCCGAGTTCTTCTATGCACTGTCCGAGAACAGCCTTGATCGCTACGCTGTTCGCAGCAAGATCATTCTCGGTAAGAGCCGCTGCCGCACTGATCTGTGCAGCAGCTTTCTCCGCGGCCTCTTCTGCGGCCCCCGTTATGCTGAACACGCAGCTTACAGCCACAATCCATGCAGACGCTCCCAGAAATGCCCGTCTAAATTTACCAGTCATATATCATTCCTCCGGTCCCTCTTTCAGATACCGCCTGTCTGATCCTGCAGTATCCTCCCGCTACCAGGCAAAACTGTGTTCTGCAACAGGCGCATACTGCAGGATCCTGGCGTCAAAATTCTCATCGGATCCGTCATTTTCCAGCCGGATGTGCACACTTTCCTGCGCGGGTCTCAGCTCATACATCTGATCCTGTGTGGTATACACGTATTCATCACCCGGAACAAAGTGGCTGATCACATCCGTCGATACCAGAAACAGCCTGCGGTTGTAGGTTTCCACATAATCATGGTCCCCCAGCATCTCCAGACAGTAATTGTACATCTCTGAACCTTCCGGGTAGTCATCAAGGAGGCTCCCGAGATCATCCCATGTGCTGTCCAGCTCATACCATTCACCGTTTATCTTCACAACATTCCACGCGTGGCCTCCGGCATTGTCCGGATCCGAGCCTGCCATGCCGGCGTTGAATGCCACCTCGATCCCGCACTGCTGGCACATGTATTCGATCGCAAGCGAGTAGCCGTCACAGACCGCAAAATGATCCTTTCCGTCCGAGTCCGCGACCAGGGATCCGTACGCCGTATGTGCAAGATCCTGCCCCCGTCCGAAACTGATCGCCGAAGCAGCCGCATCATCGTAATTGACCATGTCAACCAGTTTGTCATGGATCTGACGGATCGTCTCATACTCGGATATTCCTGTATCGATATCCGCAAGGAAGGCATCCGCCGCAGTGTTGAAAGCAGTCATCTGCTGTGTATACCCGGTAAACGGCTCGTTCATGAGGAAATAAACATAATACAGCCCATTCATGACCAGAGCTTCCGACGCATAGCATATCCCTGCTTCTTCCCCGGAATACAGCCAGAACAGTTCCGGATGATCAAAGCATATTGCCCGATAGGCTAGATTATACTTATCATAAAACTCATCTGAAGAAGGATCCTCATCCGTCATCAGCAGCCCGATGTTGCCTTCATTCACCGGATCACAGGCCACCTGGTAAAGCAGATCATAGATCTGCTTCGTGGTCGGTTCCAGTGTCTCATAGTAGAAATACTGCTCCGCCCGGTTGATCAGAAGGCTCTCCGCCTCTGCAGAATAAGAAGCCATCTTCTCATTTATCTGCGCCGCATCCTCAGAAGAAAGCATCTCCATAGGCTTCGTCGGGACTCTTGGCGCCATATCACCGACAGGCATAACGAACGGCACATCTCCTGTCCCGGCAGCAGCCGCTGTCTGAAACAAAAAAAGGAGCATTACAGCTGCAGCTGCAGCTTTCAGCATCCAGCGGATACATACTTTCATCCTGTCACTTTCCTTTCTCAGGGGATTCGAACAGATCATTGTGATTCTGATGATTTTTCGAATTGAGTAAAATGTTTATACAAATTCAGTATAGAAAAAAAAAGACTCCCTGACAAGACTTCAGGGAGTAAAGAAGAGATCCACGCCGGCTTTAAGGCTTTCCGCATACCGGATGCACGCTTCCTCAGAGTGGTCGCTCGCCCGGTCTCCGAGTTCTATATCGATACTCGGGATCGTCGAATAAGAGGTCTGGGTCAGATCCATCTGCAGCGATCCTCCCTCAAACACAGGTACGCCTCCGGACCGGAGTCCCTGCACCAGGGCCTGTCCCAGTTTTTCATGCTCCTGAAAATGAGACGCGACCGGTTCCATGGACCGGTAGGAAGATACGTCCGGAACAGCGCAGTAATAACAGCCTTTATTGCTCTCCGTGGAATCAAAATGGATCGCTATGTGGATATCGGCACAATTGTTGGCAATCACCGTACGCGCGATATTGTCCAGCTGTACGTCATCGCTCTCACGGATCATCAGCACATCGTACCCGTCCCTGAGCAGCAGTTCCTTCAGTTTCATCGCGACCTGAAGGTTCACAGATGCTTCCGACGCTCCGTCCGTAAACACTGTCCCCGTGGAGACCGCCGTGGAATACACTTCTCCCGCAGCGGTCGTTCCGCCTGTCACCTTGGGCGAACCATCCGGATGACTGAGGGTCTGTGCGCTTTCCCCGCCGGAAGTCCCGTGCCCGGCATTGACGCAAACTGTAATGTTCCTGCACGCGGAGACGCTCCCGTTCTCCTCTGCCAGATACAGTTCCGCAGCGCCGGAATGGATCACGGAATTTCCTGCGTAATCCCACGCCCCATCCAGGGTGACTGCGCCGGCCTGACGCACCTCACTTCCGGAACCTGTATCCTGTCCGGCCTGCCCCGGCACCTCCTGTGCACACGAATACAATGTTCCCGTTAAACACCCCACCGCCATGCAGATCATGATCAGGACCTTCCTTTTATATTTTTTTATATATCTGCTGCTCCATCTGTCATGCATCTTCTGTTTCCTTCTCTGCCCATTTTTACTGCCGGAATTCCGTTTTTCTCTTCCTGAGTTCATGTCAGACCGGATCCCGCAGGACTGATTATAACAGGAATTCATTTCCGCAGTCGTGAAGGAATCCTTAATCCGCTCATTACATTTCAGTGAAATTAAAACGACTCCCGCAAGATCATACCTGCAAGAGTCGTTTTTTGTTGATTTTCGGAGTTTTCTACCCTTCTTAACCGGCTTCAAACACCGTATTTATCAGCATTCTTTGGCGATTTTAATTACTTCAGGGTGACCTTCGCTCCCTGCTCTTCCAGCTTAGCCTTCAGATCATCAGCCTCAGCCTTGGAGACCTGCTCCTTGACGATCTTCGGTGCGCCGTCAACAACATCCTTAGCTTCCTTCAGTCCAAGACCGGTAGCTTCACGGACAACCTTGATGACCTTAACCTTGTTCGGGCCAACCTCAGTCAGCTCA
>CADCOU010000385.1 GCA_902803155.1 uncultured Lachnospiraceae bacterium
CTGAAGCGGACGCTCGCCTGTTCTTCGATGTCACAGATCGGGTTTATCCTGACCGGGATCGGCATGACGGTCCTCCTGACGGCGCAGGGCGCCGGAGAAGAGGCCGGCGGAACTGTCGGTGGGTTAGCCTCCCTCGGCCATCACGCGGCCATGGCAATGTCAGGAACCATGCTCCACATGGTGAACCATTCCATGCTGAAACTCTGCCTGTTCTGCGCAGCCGGAGTGGTCGTCATGAACATCGAAGCGCTGGACCTGAACCGGATCCGCGGCTTCGGGCGCAGCAAGACACTTCTGAAAACAGCTTTTTTCCTCGGTCTGGTCGGGATCAGCGGCGTACCCATGTTTAACGGATACGCCAGCAAGACACTTCTTCACGAAGCGATCACTTCCGGTATCCACGAGGCGGGAGAGGGCGCTGCCATCACGCTCGCCGGGGCGGGGATCCTGCACGTGATCGAATGGATCTTCCTGGTTTCCGGTGGCTGTACGTTCGCTTATATGCTGAAGCTTTTTATCTGTGTCTTTATCGAGAAAAACAGGGACGCGAAGAGGCAGGAGGAGTATGACAGGAAATCGCGCGGCTATATGAACCCGGGCAGCACCGTCGTTGTATTCGGAACTTCCATACTGTTCATACTGCTCGGACAGAAGCCGGTATTCGGCGCACTGGCGGGATTCATGACCGGACACGCGCATGTGCTGGAGGAGTTCCATCCGCTCAGCTGGGAATGCATTTCCGGAGGACTGATCTCCCTGGGGATCGGACTGTTTCTGTACCTCGTATTCATACGCAGGGTACTGATGACAGCGGACGGAACCTACCTGGACCGCTGGCCTGCAAAGCTGGACCTGGAAGACCTGTTGTACCGTCCCATGCTGACTGTATGGCTTCCGGGATTCTTCGGGGCGATCCTGTCTGTATTCGGTGAGAATAAGATCCTTACCAGAGTATGCAGGGGCGTTATGACCCTGCTCGGGAAGGTGGTTCCGGTCATCGGGGAAGACCGCCTGCTGAGAAAAGTGTGCCTGGCTGTTTTCTACAGCTTTGCAGCTGTACTGAAGGTGCTCAGTATGGGGACCGACGCGTTCATCATGCTGCTGCGCCGTACGATCCTTCGCGAGAGGTTCATATCCGGAAAACATGAGCAGAACCTGAGCCTGGCACATAAGAAGAGGGATCAGATAAAAGTGGCTTACTCATCCCTCACCGATAATTTCTCATTTGCGATCATGCTGTCGTGTATCGGCATGATGATGATCTTCGCCGTGATCGTGTTCTATATCGTGCGGGGATAATAACGGACTATTGAATATACCGGCCTGGAAAAAAGGCTGAAAAAGATTGTAAAGAATGACTGAAAATCGGTCCGGCGCCGTATATATCTCTAAGGCATTAGAGAGCCGACTGAGTTTGCAAGAAATGTGCCGCCGCGGAGCGACCACGCTTCTATAGGAGCGGGAGCGGCGGCAGATATTTCGCAGTAAACGAGGGTAGGCGAACGAGTCCTGAGAGATATATACGGCGTAGGACCGATTTCAATATGCGGTGTCAGGCCATTTTATTAGTGTTTATTCATACCGGAAGCGCAGCTTCACATGCCCGCCTTCCCAGTCCAGGTCGGTCATCGCCCCGTTCACCATGGTGAAATGCGGTGCGGTATGTCCGATATCCATGTTCCGGATGACCGGGATATCGGGGAAGGCCATGCGGACGGCGTCGTCGTAGGTCATCCCGGATTCTTCTGTCTCGAACAGTGTGCGCCCGATCAGGACTGCGCGGGTATTTTCCGGGCGGATCCACCCCGCGTAGCGGAGCTGCAGGAGGGTCCGGTACAGGACTGCGGAAGTGAGAGAGAAGTTGTCGAAGTACCAGATGAAACCGTCCTCAGCATATCGTTCGATAAAGCTCTCCGTCCGGTCAAACCGGGTCCCGATCAGGTCTTTCAGCACGTCAATGCATCCTCCGATACAGCGTCCTGTGACGTGAAGCGATTCTGTGTCCGATTCGTATACGGTCGGTGCATCAAAGACAAGGGGACCTTCCGGAGCAAGGAACCTGGCGGTTCCGAGGTGCATCGGATAGTCTTCCTGTACGATATCCTCCCCCTTCAGAATAGAAAGGCATTTTTCCAGGTAATCCGGAAGAACCGCCGCGCCGGTACTGTTTATTACAGTCTCGTCAAAGCTTCCCGCATTGTTTCCGTACACGGTCGCGATGTCGCAGACCGTTGTGAGCGGATAGAGGATCCCGGTCGGGTCGGACGCTCCCATGAGGAACTTCGGGTGTTCCTTCAGCATTTCCCAGTCCAGATGCGGAAGGATCTCGCTCAAAAAGTCCCCGCCGGAGGCTGCGAAAACAGCATCGACCGCCGGATGCAGAAAGAGTGCGGTCAGTTCTTCGGCGCGCTCTTTTGCGCTGCCCCCGCGCGGGTCATTGACGCGCACGTGTTCCGTTTCCCACGTTTTCCAGCCCTGCGCCTTCAGGACGTTGATGCTGGTGTTGAAGCTGTCGATCTTGTGACCGACTCCTGCGCTTGGAGCACTGATGCCCACTGTGCTGTTCTCACTGAGGAACTTTGGGTAGATCATGATATCTCCTCTCCGGATGACTGATTAACAGAGACTGGTCCGTTTCAGCTGTGTGTACAGAATCTGGCGGATCTGTGAAGTGACCGGACTGTAATAGAGCAGACAGACCAGCACGCAGTATACTGGTGTCTGAAGGGCGAACTGGATCAGCCTGGTCGGAAGGATGGCGTAGAGATTCATCCCGTTGATCAGGACCAGCCCAGCTGTTGTGAAGACCAGCGTGCAGAACAGGCAGGCAAGAATCGTGCCCGTGCATAGCCTGATGATTCCGTTCTTTTTTGTCATGGCAGTGCCGGTGAAGATCCCGTCCGGGAAGAAGAGAGCAGGGATCACGCCCCAGAGGATCGCAGCCAGAGTAATCAGCGGATTCACCGCATAACCCTGGATCAGGCAGCCCATCAGGTCGCTGACGAGGCCGCACAGAGCCCCGGCGAGAGGCCCGAACCACAACCCTGCCATGATCCGCGCGACAGCGCCGAGCTGGATCCGCCCGAAGCCTCCGATATTGATGGCGAGGAACCTGGTCAGGATCAGGTTTATAGCGGTAAGTGCGCCGAGAGAGACGATGGTGTAGGTACACCAGACAGTTCTGTAACGGTTTCTCTGCATAAGAAAACACCTCCTTCAGGTGAAAACAGGAAATCCGTCTACATATAAAGGAGATGCAGCCAATAAGAATATTCGATCTTTCCCATACATGCAGCAACGGGTGCGGACAGGCATCGCGAACTGTATATCTGTTCTTCGTGTCAGGGCAACTCCCCAGCCGCTGACCACTTGACGCGCCATATCCTACTTCGCTTTGTATCGGTCTTTATTATAATTATCCTGCATGGAAATGCAAGAAGGAATTCGATCTGTTTTTTTTCGCAAGAGGCCTCATCTATGTTATAATTTCCACAAGACGGCTTTTTCGGGGAGCCTGCAGGCGCTGCTCATTCGCCGGACAGATGGATGGCGCCGGCTGCAGTAAGATGATAAAGCAGAGGCACCCGGGAAGAAACGGAAGGAGTCAGTTATGAGTAAACCGATTATATGGGCGCACCGGGGAGCAAGCAAGTATGCGCCGGAGAACACGATGCCTGCGTTCGATCTTGCGCGCAGCATGCATGCGGACGGTGTGGAACTGGACATC
>CADCOU010000386.1 GCA_902803155.1 uncultured Lachnospiraceae bacterium
CCAGCACATCCGCAAGCATCCGGCCCCAGACCGGGGAGCACGAGGGACCGCCCGAAAAACGGGCGGAAGCGGGAAGCTTCCCGTCATACAACGTGTTTATATGCTGGAGCAGGGAGAACATGATCCCTTCGTATATGGCGCGGAGCACATCTGCGCCGGTATGGTGTCCGGCCAGGTTCAGCAGGCATCCCTTCGCCCCGGATGCTGTATTCGACCCATAGAGGTAGGGCAGGAATATGAGATCGGAGACGGCAGGATCGGTACCTTCGACCAGCCTGTTGCAGTATTCGTAGATATCCTCCTGCTCGGGATAAAGCCCGCGGTAATACTGGTCCACGAACCAGTTCAGGTTGCTCGCGGAAGTCGGACTGGATTCTTCACTGAAATACCATCCAGGCAGGAAGGCGCACATGCCGTTGCTGCGCTTTTCAAGTTCCGCGCGATTTTTGACGAGATGTCCGCTGATGTTCCAGGTTCCGATGACGACGGAGAGGACTGACTCGTCCAGGATGCCGCTGGCCAGGGTGCAGGATGCTACATCATACAGGCCGGCCGCGACGGGGATCCCCTCCGGGAGCCCGGTCTGCGCTGCAGCCTGCGTGGTGACGCACCCAGCGGCTGCGCATGGGCTGAAGAAGGTATCCGGCATCTTCACGCGGCATTCGCTGATCCCGAGGATCTCAAAGATCTCCGGGTCAAATGTTTCCGTATACAGGCTGTAGAGGTTTGTGTTGGAAGCGTCGGTCTGTTCTGTGGCGATCACGCCGGTGAGACGGAAACGGATATAGTCTTTCGGCGCGAGGATGTGAGAGGATGCGGACAGCGTGCCCGGATCATTCCGGGAAAACCAGGGCAGCAGCATGCCGGGCTGTCCCGGCCACAGCCTCTGACAGGTATGGGAAAACACCCTGTCATCAGTGCCGTCTTTCTGGAAGGAGCGCAGAAGCTCTTCGGCGCGCGAATCGGTTGAGACGATCACGGGATGGACGCATGCGCCTGAGTCATCCAGGAGCACAAGCCCGCCGCCGTAGCCGCACAGGGAAACCGCTGCGATCTGTTCCGGACAAAGACCTGATGCTTCAAGCGCCCTGCGTATGACATCGCAGTTGGTCTTCCACAGCAGGTCAGGGTCGCGCTGCGTGCCTCCGTTTTTCAAACGGATCAGGGGAACCGTTCCGCCTGCAGAGGCGACCTGTACGCCTTCCCGGTCGAATATGGCGCATTTAATGGAAGTGCCGCCGTTATCTATTCCCACAAAATAAGAACGGTCCATCTGGGTTATCCTCCTTATCAGTGAAGCAAGGAAAGCCTGGCCCGGCACGCGGCCGGGACCAGGTGGATGATCGCTATGGTAGAAGGAGGCCGGCAAACCGGCCCCTTACGGAAACGCGAAGTTACAGTGTCTTGCGGTATTCTTTCACAACATCCATGAATTCGCGGACACGGTTCACATCCACTGCATTCTCAAATACCCCGTCATACTTGAAGGTGGTAGCGCACACAGCGCCGTCGGAATGCGTGAGCTGACGGACAACATTGTCTTTATTGCAGCCCGTGTTGCAGAGGATCGGCGTATGCTTTACAGAGGCTTTCACCCGGGAGAGCACCTGGGTATCGGTCTCGGATCCCGCCGTGAGGCCGGAGACACAGATCGCATCGGGATGGTTGTTGAACTCCGTGGACCGGGCGATATCCTCGATGCTTCGGTCCGCAAGATAGCGGGCAGCTTCGGGAACGATATTATAAAGAAGCTTGACGTCTTTTCCGCCGATCGCCATCTGATGGCGGACCGTTTTGCCGACATTGGTATTCCAGAGACCGAAGTCGGAAGCGTATACGCCACTGATGATCTCGCGGATGAACTTTCCGCCGACCGATACGCACAGGTCCAAGGATGCGATCGGGTCCCAGAGGCAGTTTACACCGTAGGGAACTGTGATCTCTTTTTTCAGGGATCCGATGACATAGCCCATGGCAGCCAGCGTGATCGGTTCCACCTGTGTCAGGTAGGGAAGACTGAATTCGTTGGAGAACATGATCGCATCTACACCGCCGTCCTGAAGCGCGTGTAGATCCTTGCGGGCACATTCCACAACATACTCGATCCCCTTCTCCTGATCATAATGAGGATCTCCGGGAAGCGGCTGCAGGTGGCACATGGCGATGATCGGTTTTGCGGTTCCAAATAACTCTTCCATCCAGTTCATAGTGACATCTCCTTTCAGAAGTGCATAAATATCATTGATTCTGAAAATACCGTAGCATAGCACACCCAAAAAATCAATAGGAAAAATCAAAATCAGTCATCAACAGTCAAAAAATGAATGATAATGAAAAATAGGCCTTGCATAGACCGGACAATCGTGCTAGGATGCGATTAAAGACGATCAAACGTGATTGATAATGATTAATACTGACTTGTTTACTCGCCTGGCCGGAATGCATATCCAGGCAGAGGAGGTACCCTTTGACGGATGACAGATATAAGGATACAGCTGCTTTGATGCGCAGAGTGCTCCCGTCACTCGCTTCCGCGGATCCGCTCAACCTGGGCGGGTGCATCCGGGAGCTGGGGGATTACCCATACCTTCACCTGGATGTCGAGGACGGAAATTTCATTTCGAATATTACATTCGGCATGAAAACGATCCGGGCTGCGGCCGGGGCATCGAAACAGGAACTGGACGCGCATCTGATGGTCAGCAATCCGCGCCCCTGGGTGGAAGAACTGCTGGCTGCAGGTATCCGGAATATCGCGTTCCATGCAGGAACGCAGCGCTATCCCTATGAACTGCTGCACCGGATCCGGGAGGCAGGCGGGCGCGGAGGACTGGCCTTCAATTTCATGGAAGACCCCGCTGCCGCTCTCTGGTATCTGGATGAACTGGATTATGTGCTGATCATGACAAGCGAGCCTGACGGACAGGACCAGCTGTTCCGGTCGGACCTGATCAGAAAAGTGCAGGCGGTAAGACAGATGCTCCCCGCCCGGGTATCCATCTGTGTGGACGGCGGTGTATCACAGAGCAACATGGCGCAGCTTTCGCAGGCAGGAGCGGACTCGCTCGTCATGGGCAGGGCGGTCTGGAATACAGAGAAGCCGGGAGAGACGGCTGCCCGGTTCTGCAGAGTGCTGAACCAAGACGGGCAGGCCGGCGGGAATTCCTGAGCCTGCGGACAGGCAGGGCCGATCAGGACAGGAAGGACTGCGCGGCACGGAAATTTCCGATTCTGTGTACGGACGGAATGAAGGATGCCGCGGGTGAGCCTGATCGGAAAAACTGAGACGGAATTCAAGAGAGAGGTATGTATCTATGACAGGATCTGTTTCCGGAATATCAGACCTTCCGGTTTTCGGAATCTATGAAAAAGCGCTGAAGCCTCAGCCGTTCCGGGACATGTTCCGGGATGCGGCAAGAGCCGGATACCAGTCCCTGGAGCTGAGCATAGACTGCACGGATGACAGGCTGTCCAGGCTGGATTGGGGATGGAGAGAGAGCTGCAGGGTGAGGCAGGAAGCTGTCGGGGAAGGTGTACAGATCCTGACCATGTGCCTGAG
>CADCOU010000387.1 GCA_902803155.1 uncultured Lachnospiraceae bacterium
CCGCAATATGTGCGCAAAATACATGTTCAAAGGGACAGACAGGAATGGTGATTCCTGTCTGCTCTTCGTGGAAAATAACAGCTACCTGGCACCGATCATGCGCAATGAACCGTTTTTTGACGCCTGCCCGATGTTCCTGACAGACAGCCCGGTTCTTGGCGAATACCTCTGTGCACACCATTTCCGCTCAGAAGTACAGGGTACAGACTGGGGCGTTGAGATCCGGATCTACGACGTGCTTCTGTGACCGTAACCGAAAAACTACCGCACCGAATTGCATCCGGTGCGGTAGTTTTTTATGATTCTACTGCATACGCGCAGGCATCTTGTTTACATTGAGCAGACGATGCGGTAGGTTCCTGCATACGCCCTGGCGGCGTATGATCCTCCCTCCCGGGCGAACGAAAGTCCGCAGGGGTCAGTGACCCTGGATACATTCTCCGGCAGCCGGATCTGAGCAGTCGTATTAGAAGGCACGGACAGTTCCAGTGTAAACGCGCCGTCCTCGAGCGTCCAGCCGCACTCGACGCGTCCACGTACGGTTTCAAGGGAAGCCTTTGCATGGCTGATCCCACCGCCCGGGTATGGATGAATAATGAAACGCTTGTATCCCGGAGCATCACTGCAGGTATCGATCCCGACCATATAACGGTAGACCCATTCCATGACAGCTCCGAACGCATAGTGATTATGGGACGCAAAGGGTTCCCCGTCCGGGTCATACCCCTCCCAAGTCTCCCAGATCGTGGTTGCGCCGCGTGTGACAGGATACAGCCAGCCCGGGATCTCCTTATTGAGCAGCATCCTGTATGCGGTATCCGGATGTCCGCCAAGGATCAATACTTCACACAGAAACGGTGTAGAGAGAAAGCCCGTGCCGATTCTGTAATTGTTCATTTTCACAACAGCATCCAACCTGTCAGCCGTTTCCTGCCTGGCCTCTTCCGGAAGAAGGTTAAGCGCAAGGGGACGCACATACAGGCACTGCCTGTTCCCGCCGCTGATCAGCCCGTCCTCTGTAAACCGGTGGATGTAAGCCTGTTTCGCTCTCTCAGCAAGTTCCCCGTACCGCCCAGCATCTTCCTCCTTCCCTAGGATCTGTGCGATCTCACAGAGCATGCGCGCGGACTGGGCAAAATAAGCAGTCGCGGTCTCATCCTTCGGTTCCCTGAAAGACTCTTCCTGGGACTTGCCCGGTTCGAGCCATTCACCCCAGTGGAATCCGCTGTTCCAGATATATCGCTCATCCGGATCCTTTGACCCTTCTGCGTTGGATGCGGCACTGCGCGCTTCGAACTCGACCCATTTTTTCATCATGTCATAAGTATCTTCGAGAAGCCGCCGGTTGCCAAACACCTGATACAGCCTGCTGGGAATGATAACAGCAGCATCTCCCCATCCTGAAGATCCTGTAGGCATGCCATGATCAGCCGGATCGCCCGGCATTGATTCGAAGGGAACCGTATTCGGTATCGAGCCGTCTTCTTTCTGGGAGGAACACATATCCCTCAGCCATTTGGCAAAGAAAGCCTGCGTGTCATAGTTCGTCGCTCCTGTGCGGCAGAAGATCTGGGCATCACCGGTCCATCCCATCCGCTCCCTGTGCGGGCAGTCCGTAGGCAGATCGATGAAGTTACCTTCCTGGCTTCTGAGCGTATTCTCAAACAGCTGATTGACCAGCTTATCCGAGCAGGAGAATTCTGCCGTCTTTTCCATGTCAGAGCAGACGACGATGGCTGTAATGGCATCCGGATCCAATTCTCCGGGCCATTTTTCGATCAGTACATACCGAAAGCCCATAAAAGTGAAGGAAGGCCTGTATCGTTCGGTCCCATTGCCGGACAGCGTGTACCGGATCTCCTGCTTCAGGTTCCAGATGGGCATCTGGGGCGTTCCTTCAAAATGGAAATTCCGCATGGTGAAGTTTCCGCCCCGGTCAAGAACTTCTCCGTGAATCAGGCATACCTCGTCACCCCGCCTGCCGGAAACAGAGAATTCCACATATCCTGCGATATTTTCCCCGAAATCAATCACCTTCCGACCGTCCGGAGTCGGGAGCAGTTTCCCCCTGATACGCCTTATCTCGCGTACGGGAGGACCGCTGCGTCCTTCAAGAAGTCCGTCATACTCTGCGTGAAAGACCGGAGCCCAGTCTGCATCATCATAGCCGGTATTCTTCCAGCCTTCAGCCTCCATACGGGCGTCATACCTTTCACCGTCCCGAAGATCGCTCATTCTCCATGGACCGTTTTTGGATGTTTTCCAGGATGTGTCGGTGACCAGCACAGTCTCCCGGCGGTCAGGATAGTCGACAACCAGCTGTGCCCACAGTGCAAGCTTCAGAGAGAACTGGTTGCGCTTGCCGCTGAATCCAAGCCGGCTGCGTGCCCAGCCGTCCGCAAGCGCGATGCCGGCTGCGTTGCTGCCTGAGCAGAGCAGGTCAGTGACATCATAGGTCTGGTACTGCCTGCGTCTGTCCATGGCGGTAAAGCCGGGAGTCAGGACTTCGTCGCCGACCCTTCTGCCGTTGAGCCATGCCTCGTAGATACCCAGGGCGGAAACGTAGAGCCTGGCGCGGACATATCCGTCTTCGACCCGGAACTCTTTTCTGATAAGACTGACCGGAGGCTCTGAATCCGGATCATATTCCTTCTCGGGATTGATCCATTCTGCCTTGAAGTCCTCCCGGTTGATCAATCCCATCTCAAAGACAGCAGGGTCTGACCATTCACCCCATTCATGCTGTTCATCCTTCAGTCTGACCTGCCAGCAGATCCGGTCACCCGTCCGTGTATCGGCAGGATATTCGATATTCAGGCTCTCATCGGACAGAACCTCGCCGCTGTCCCAGATAAGCTTCTCCCTGTCCAGATCTTCCGGGGTGGAAGCGGAGCGGATATGGTAAGCACTCTGACACAGTCCGCCTGAGCATTTCCAGGACAGCTGTGGATGTTTTCTGTCGATCCCAGTCGGATCTTTCATGTGTTCTGTTGTCAGATGATATGCGATCATTCAGAGACCTCTTTCATAAAAACTGGATTATAAACAGGTTCATGTTCCACAAATTGAGCCAGGGGATTCATCCCCTGGCTCAATTCGCTGCGTTTACTTATGCATTTCCTTCGAGTCTCTTGATGTCACGTTCGCAGTGATAGAACAGGAGGAAGATTACGAACATTGCGGCTGCCATGATCGCCGGAACC
>CADCOU010000388.1 GCA_902803155.1 uncultured Lachnospiraceae bacterium
GCACACCTCGTCCGGACTCCAGAACCGGGGAACCGTGATGTACCCTTCCGCGCCGTAGATAAACGCAGTATCCAGCATGTCGGTGCGGATGCCGCTAGACATGACAGCAAGTTCCCCTCTGTCATACTGAGCTATAAACGCCGCCTGCTCATCGACCTGAAGGTGGAGATGGTCCGTATCCACAGCAGCCGTCCCCAGGAGCGATACCGGATCTTTCCCGAAAACGATCTGCGCCATATGCAGATCATAGACGCCAACGTCCAGAAGGCCTCCGCCCGCATTCTCCGGGCGCGTCAGTCTTCCCTCATAATCATCCGCCACCCGGAAAGAAAATGCACAGTTCAGCGCTCGCACATCTCCAATTGCACCTTCCCGGATACATTTCTGTACAAACTGAATGGCAGGGAAGAACCAGGTCCAGCAGGCTTCCATCAGAAACCTCCCGTTCTTTCCGGCGCAGGAAACCATCTCCCTGAAATCGTCCGCACATACGGCCGCGGGCTTTTCCACCAGGACATGTTTTCCGGCGTTCAGCGCGCGTATGGCAAGTTCCCTGTGTGCGTCGTGCGGGACCGGGATGTAGACGACGTCAATGTCCCCATCCTCCAGCAATTCTTCATAGGACATGACCTTACCGATCTTCCATTTCTCCGCCATCGTTTCCGCAGACTTCCGGGTCCTGGAAGAGATCGCGCAGATCTCCATGTCATCGTTCTGCAGGGCGCCCTGCATCCACCGGTTCAGTATCACGCCGGACCCGAGCAGGCCCCATCTGATCTTCTCCATAATATCCCTCCCGGGGAAGAATAAAACGCTTTTTCTTTCCTGATGCTTCTGATGTTTCTGGTATTTCCGAATCCCTGCCGGCCCTTACTTTACCGGCCCTTAATGAATAAGGTCATACACGATCTTGGCGAACAGGAGTCCCAGGACGACAAACATCATCCCCCGTATCCTCTTGCTGCCGCCGCGGATCGCGTACCTGGCCCCCATGTAGTTTCCGAGGATGTTGCACGCGATTGCGGGAAATGCCAGATTCCAGAGAACGCTCCCGTGGAGGATCCAGACAACTGCAGCCGCCACGTTGGATGCGAGGTTGCCCGCCTTTGAACAGCCGGACGCCGTCAGCAGGTCCATGGAAAGGAACGCCGTAAACGCCAGAATCATGAAGGTACCGGTACCGGGTCCGACCAGTCCGTCATAACAGCCGATCAGGATCCCGATCAGGGCTGATATGATGATCTCCCGCTTTCCGTCCTTCTCCACACGTTTTGCATACTCTTCGTTATCCGCGCCGAAGTCTTTCTTCAGGACCATGAACACCGCTGCGCAGGGAAGCGCGACAAGCATGATCATCTTCAGTACGGTCTCAGGGATCAGAGACGCCAGCTGCGCCCCGATCGCCGATCCGAGCAGCGCGCCTGCCGCGGCCGCCACAGCAAGACGGACCCTGACCTTCCCGCTCCTGAAGTACTTCAGCGTCGCGATGGACGTCCCGCATCCGTTGACGACCTTGTTCGTCCCCGCGGCGACATGCGCCGGGATCCCCGCCATCAGATACGCCGGAAGGGATATGAGCCCTCCGCCGCCCGCGACAGAATCTATGAATCCGGCGATAAAGATAAACGGACAAACCGTCAGGCAGAGCCTGATAAATGCATTCATATCTGCTCCGTTATTCTGCCAGGGCCGCCCTGCCGTAAGCATCTGCCGCAAGCATCGCGTTGTATACAATCTCCGGGGTCACCTCAAGAGGCAGGTTGTGCAGCGTGTCATCCTCTGCGCAGGCCGCCTCCGCTACCGGCATCAGATGCTCCCGGCTCAGGTCCGTGATCCCGAGTTCTCCCAGCGTCACCGGCAGGCCTACTGCGGTCATCCAGTCAAGGATGTCTGAAAGCTCATCTTCCGGCATATTTTCGATGACCAGCTGTGTCAGCGTACCGAAGTTCACCTTCTCGCCATGCTGCATGTGATGACATTCCGACAGGCACGTCAATCCGTTGTGGATCGCGTGGGCGCCGGCCAGACCGCCCGACTCGAATCCAATACCGGACAGAAGTGTATTTGCCTCGATGATCTTCTCAACCGCCGGAGTCAATGCATGCGCTTCCAGGGCAATCTTCGCCTTGATGCCCTCACTGATCAGGGTGTCATAGCACAGCTTCGCGATCCCGAGCGCAGC
>CADCOU010000389.1 GCA_902803155.1 uncultured Lachnospiraceae bacterium
AAACATGAAGTCAGTTGAAAATATACTGAACAGAATACAGGAGGAAAACACTATGGCAGATATGAATAAGATTAACCCGGAAGAACTTGAAGGCGTAGCAGGCGGCGCATATGAAGGCGGAGCATGGAAGACCGTTACCGGTCTGACCGGCGGCTATCTGGCGATCCGCACCGCTCCTGCAGCAGATTACAACAACGAGATCAACCACACCGGTCTTCTGAACGGAGACAAGGTCCAGGTCACCGGAGCTACCGTACAGGGAACCACGTTCGGCGGCGGCAAGGCCACCTATACCTGGGTTTACGCACCGAAGTACGGCGTATCCGGATATGTGAACGCAGCTTTCATCAAATGATTGATTTTTTCCTTTGATTGCCCCCTCTGCAAAGAGGGGGTTTTTCTATACCCACAGAAAGACCCTCGGAGGACATGAAAACGCTCCCCTGTGAAGGAGAGCGTTGTTATACATTGTAATCAGAAAACACGGTTCGGGTTGATTTCTGTACTCAGGCGGGGAACTCTCCGACGGAGCTGAACCGGATTACATTCCAGCTCAGTGCAGGCAATTTGATCTCTACCCTCCCTCCGTCCGGCTGCTGCGTCGGGCAGGTCGAGGGGATGACCTCACGGGGATTATCCTCCGTGTTGACTGCGTTCACATCATCGTGATGGAGCACGATATGTTCTGTCATCTGAAGGTTCCCAAAAGAACGAAGATCCAGAGACACCGTGCAGCTGTCCTCAAGATCACGATTGACTGCAAATACCGTCAGGCCGCCGTCATCCGCCAGGACAGCGGTCGCATCCAGGATCGGTACGTTTTCATAGTCGCTGCAGTCATAAACGGGTGAATCCACGATTGCCTGAAGCGCAATGCCGCGGCCGTATTTTGAGGCATGCATGAACGGATAATAGATCGTCTGCGCCCAGCATCCTCCGCCGTTCTTCGTCATGATCGGAGCGATTACGTTGACGAGCTGCGCCAGGCATGCGATCCTGACCCTGTCCGAGTTGCGCATGAGGGTGATCAGCATGGAGCCCACAAGCAGCGCATCTTCGAAGTTATAGATATCCTCCAGGAGCGGAAGTGCTCTGTTCCATTTTTCCTGTTTCCAGATTTCCTTATCCTGCTCACTGGAATGATACCAGACGTTCCACTCATCGAAAGAAAGGTTGATCTGCTTCTTGCTGTGCTTCTTTCCCTTCACGGCATCACAGATGGAGACCACGCTTCTGATGAAATCGTCCATATCCATCGTGCGTGCCAGGAATCCTGCCGTATCTCCGGTCGGATTGCCGTAATAGCGGTGCAGGGAAACATAATCGATGTTCTCGTAGCACTCATTCAGCATGGTCAGCTCCCAGTCGCCGAAGGTCGGCATCCCGGATCCGGATGATCCGCAGGCGACCACTTCGATGGAAGGGTCCACCCACTTCCTCATCTTGGCTGCTTCATTTGCCACACGTCCGTACTCATAGGCAGTCTTCTGACCCATCTGCCAGGGACCGTCCATCTCGTTGCCCAGGCACCAGAGTTTGATGCCGAAGGGTTCCGCGCTGCCGTTCGCGATACGCATGTCGGAAAATCTGCTGTTTCCCTTGTGGTTGGCATACTCCACAATATCACGCGCGTTTTCCGGCCCGCGGGTCCCGAGGTTGACGGCGTACATGATCTCACTGTTCACCTTCCGGCTCCACTGCGCAAATTCATGAAGCCCCACCTCATTGGTCTCGGTTGTGAACCAGGCAAGGTCCAGCCGCTTCGGCCGGCTTTCACGCGGACCGACACTGTCTTCCCAGTTGAACCCCGAGACAAAGTTCCCTCCGGGATACCTTACGATCGGCACATCCAGGTCACGGACATACTGCATTACGTCTTTTCGGAATCCCAGCTCATCCGCAAGGGGATGATCCGGCTCATATATGCCGCCATACACGGCGCGCCCCAGATGCTCGATAAATGAGCCATACAGGCGTTTGTCAATACGGCCGACCTGATAGTCCCTGTCCAGAATAATACTTGCTTTCTTCATAGTCTTTCTGCTCTGTTTACGGATCTCACTCGATCACATGTACCCAGCCTTCCGGTCCATCAATGGTTCCCATCTGGATGCCGGTAAGGGTATCGTACAGTTTCTGGGTGACCGGTCCCATGCCTTCCATACCGCTCGGCATGTCATAATAGGTTCCGTGATCGTAGATGCGTCCGACCGGAGAGATGACTGCCGCGGTACCGCACAGTCCGCACTCTGCGAATTCTCCGTCCTTTACTTCCTGGAACAGGACTTCCCTCTCCTCGACCTTCATGCCCAGCACATCGCTGGCGATGGTGACCAGGCTTCTGCGCGTGATGGACGGAAGGATACTCGGGCTCTTCGGAATTACGATCGTGCCGTCCTTCTTTACCAGGAGTACGTTTGCTCCGCCGGTCTCCTCGATCTTAGTGCGGGTTCCCGGATCCAGATACAGATTCTCATCGAATCCGTTTCGGTGCGCGTCCATGATCTGGAACAGGCTCATGGCGTAGTTCAGGCCGGCTTTGATATGTCCGGTCCCGTGAGGCGCCGCACGGTCATAGTCGGAGATACGGATCGTGATCGGCTTTGCCCCGCCCTTGAAATACGGGCCGACCGGTGTCGTCAGGATACGGAACTGGTACTCTTGCGCAGGCTTGACGCCGATTACGGCGCTGCTTCCGAACATATACGGACGGATATACAGCGTAGCGCCGCTGCCGTACGGGGCCACCCACGCCGCGTTGGCACGGACAACCTTCTCGACTGCCTCGATCCATTTGTCCACCGGATACACCGGCATCTCCAGACGTTCGCACGAATTCTTCATCCGCTCTGCGTTGAGGTCCGGGCGGAAGGTGACGATATGTCCGTCTTTTGTCGTATATGCCTTCAGTCCTTCGAAACAGGTCTGGGCATACTGAAGAACGCCTGCGCACTCCGTTATGCAAACTTTGTCATCCTCTGTGAGAATGCCTTCATCCCAGGCTCCGTCCCTGAAATTGGCTACGAAACGATAGTCTGTTTTCTGGTAATTGAATCCCAGTGACGACCAATCGATATTCTTCTTTTCCACCATGATTTTTCCCGCCTTTCTTGCTTTTCGCAGTGAATATTAATTCTTTTTGAGTTTATCACCTCAATTTTTGTCAGTCAACACGTCCCCACATGTTTCGTTGCACAGAT